>JAXJRI010000001.1:0-6457 GCA_036310685.1 Lachnospiraceae bacterium
GAAAAGCCCAAGAAGTCCAGCGGTAATATGTCAAGACTTGATTGAGTAAAAAATCGCATATTTTTCGGCTCATTTCAGGAAAGCGCAAAACACCCACCTAAGCCCCGTCGATCTGCTTTTTTTCGAAATATTAAGACGATCTACAGCAGAGCCGGGCGTAGATCTTGCCGTGTGCCTGATCTAAGTTTCAGGCTTCCGGCGGGATATACAGACGATTGTCTTTCAGCAGTCGAAAGACTAACCGCACAAATTTACGGGCAGTTAATGCAAGTGCACGTTTGTGCTGGTGCTTATTCACCTCATTGTATTTGCGGTGATAGAAGCGGCTGTACTCTGTGTCGCATCGCACAAGAGACATGGTTGCTTCGCCCAGGTAGTATTTTAAAAAACGGTTGCCGGATTTAATGAGCCGTGTGTTTTCCGACTCAAAGTCTCCGGACTGATGCTGCTTCCAGACAAGGCCGGCGTATTTTGCCAGCTTGGCCTGGTTCGGAAAACGGTTGATATCACCGATCTCCGCGATAATGCCAGCGGAATAGACGGGTCCGATTCCTCTGATGGAAGTCAGAGTATTCGGGATCAGTTCCATCTGTGCAGCGATGGCTTTATCGAATTCTTTTATCTGAGATTCCATGGCTTTCATGGAGCTTATGGATATGGAAAGCACCTGATTCACCGAATCGTTCACTGTTTTGGGTAAACGATAAGAAGAACGGGCAGCTTTCTGGATGGCTTTGGCGACCTCTTCAGGATTGGAGAAATGATTCTTTCCCTTTTTCCTGAGGAATTCGGTCAGCTCATGTAAGTCCATATAAGCCAGGGTGTCTGCGGATTCGAACTCTTCGTAGACGGCCAGGGCAGTAGCGCTGAAGGTATTGGAAAATACCTTCTCCTGAGCTAAAGAAGAATACTTCTTGAACAGTACGTTTAAAAAGCGCTGTTTTTCCCTTGTCAGGTTCTGAACCGCCAGATAACGTGCTCGTGTGAGGTTCCGTAAGGCTTGGTAACGGTAGTCTTCCAGATAAACCTCTTTGTTGATTCTTCCGAAGCGCAGGCAGTCTGCAATGACGAAAGAGTCTACATAATCATTTTTTGGCAGGTCATTGTAAGATTCTTTGAACTTATTAACCTGCTTTGGATTGAGGACGTGGATCCTGCGGTGGTACGGCGCGAGAGAGCCGTTTTCTCTCAGGAAGTAGACAAGATTTTCACCATAAACGGAAGTGGCTTCCATGCCGATGATGACGTCTGTAAGAGAAAAAGAACTGATTGCCGCAAGGATCTCTTTCACGAGCTTCTGGGAGCCGTCTTTCGAATTGGCGACGGAGAAGTTCTTGACTTTGGAACCATCGGGCTTCATCAGGTAGACGACGTTGGATCTGCTGCTTACATCAATACCGACGTAAAGTGGGTTCATGCTGAATCACCTTCTTTCGTTCTATATTTATGGTCAATCGGTTTGGTAATACCCATGAAACCGGAGCATCAACACCCTCGCATATAAGAATTCAGCCTGAGATGGTCTGATGCGAACCCCACTGCGAAAGGGCAGGCCATGGATTCAGGCAAACAGCCAGCTGGTTTGAAGTTAACTTCCGGCTCAGGGGAACAGACTTCATATGAAGTGCCATTACTGGCCAACAGGGGGGAAAAGAACTGATACCTGATTGACACTAGGACAATTATATCATGGGTATTAGCAAACCGATTGATCCAGTTGTCAAGGAACGATTAGGGACGGACAGCAGGAAGTTTTTTCTCCCCCCTGTTCTTACCTTATACATTCGAATGAGTTCTCATTCAGTAGTAACTATTAACTTTATAAAACTATTATACGAGTAGTAACTATTAACTTTATAAAACTATTATACGAGGAGGGACCGTTAATGGCGGAGAATTTATCAGCAAAGGAAAGCAGCAGGGAGACGGAAGTTATTTCGGAGTTAGAGAAACTGAAAGAATTTTTGAAGCAAGTTCCGGATAACGAGATGGTCACCATCTCTTTTGGGATGACTAAGGATGAATTGGAAAAGGGGGTGAAGGAATTATATGGCAGAGCAAAATCAGAAGGAGGGGTATGAGCTCAAGAAGGTAGAGGTCAGGCTTGCCTTGAAGGAGCAGCCGGGACTCTATAGTACGCAAGAACTATCGGGACCGGTGCAGGCAATCGCGGTCATGTCAGAAGCGATGAAAGAACTCGACCGTGAGATGGTCTGTGTCGTGAATCTGGATAGCCAGCTTCGCCCGATCAATTACAACATTGTGACCATGGGAACGGTGAACTCCGCGGCAGTTCCAGTCCAGAATGTGTTTAAGTCGGCAATCTTATCCAATGCCAACAGTATCATGCTCCTTCACAATCATCCGTCCGGAAATGTGGAGCCCAGTGCGGATGACAGGAGGATCACCAAGCGGCTGATGGAGGCAGGAAAGCTGATGGGGATTCCTTTAACGGATCACATTATTGTCGGGACAGGCGGAATGAACTGGTACAGCTTCTATACAGAGCAGGCTTATCTCTTTCAGGGAGAACCCGATTACGAATTTCTCTCAGATATGATCGATGAAAGAGAAGAGATGTATGAGTTCGGTGACGATTGGACGGAAGAAGACCTTGCTTCTGAGATTGGTGAAAATAAAGCCCAGTATCATAAAGGAAAATCCAGAAAAGAGCAGATGGAGGAGATCACCAAGAAGCTGGAGGATGGGATCGCCACATTCTTCACTTCGGATAAATACCGGCAGTACTTAAAGACCATGACTCAGTTCCATCAATATAGTTTTAATAATACCTTGTTGATCGCCATGCAAGCCCCGGAAGCCACCTGGGTGGCAGGTTACAAGGCATGGCAGCAGAAATTCCACAGGCAGGTGAAGAAGGGGGAACGAGGAATTCGGATCATCTCACCGATGAAATATAAAATCAGCGAAGAAGGGAAACAGAAAGATCAGTCAGAGCTGTCAGGTGGGCAAGGCGAGGTAGCAAACCATAACAGTGAGAATGCGGAGGAGACCAGGACATATTTCCGGGTTACCTCCGTTTTTGATATCAGTCAAACGGTAGGAGAGCCGCTCCCGACCTTGGAGGTTCCAGATCTGGAAGGAAATCAGAAAAATTATGAGGGATTTATGGAGGCACTAAGCAGTGTCTCCCCGGTTCCCATCCGCTTTGCTTCTATTGAGGAAGAAGGGGTCAAGGGTTATTACAGCAGCCAGACCAAGGAGATCGTAATCCGCCAGGGACTTTCCCAGAGTCAGATTATGAAGACGGGAGTTCATGAATGCGCCCACGCATTACTCCACGATGCAGACTATTTGAAGGCGACGGGACAGGTAAAGGACCGTCAGACCAAAGAATTGGAGGCAGAGAGTATAGCCTTTTCGGTTTGTCAGTTTTTTGGATTAGACACAGGTAGCTATACCTTTCCGTACATTGGTTCGTGGGCTGGGGGTAGACAGAAGGATGCACTGAAGGAATCGATGGATCTGATCAGGAAGACTTCGGGAAAGATTGTGGATGGGATGGTTGAGAAGATGCAGGAACTTCAGATCATGGAGGCCCCGGAAGTGAATGCAGAAATGTCTGCTGATCAGTATGAGATTTATCAAATTGATAAGGACAGCAAGAGTGCAGGTCAGATGTGGCTGAGTTATGGATATCTCAAGGATCATCAGATGGAGGTTCATCCGGAGGATTATCGCAAGGTATATGAGGGAGCCTTTGCTGCGGGAATGACCTTAGAATCGATTTACGAGAAATTCAACTTGAATCGGCCGGAAGATTTTAAAGGTCATTCCTTATCGGTATCCGATGTCGTGGTACTGACTTCCCCCAAAGAGAAAAAGGCTTACTACGTGAATGATATGGGATTTGTTGCCATCCCGGAATTCAGAAAAAAACCGTTAAAAGTTTTGGAAGCTGAGAAGGAGAATTCGAGGAAAAATGAGTCATTTAAGAAGAATGAGAGGAAGGAAGAGGTAGCTTTATGCAGGTGATGACAGAGTACAAGTCCTTCGGGGAGTATATCACGGAATTTTATCAGGCCAATCATTATACGAGAGATGAGATTGCCAATGTCCTTTCGGTGACTCCCGAGCGGATGATGGAGATTGAGACGGGGGCAGATTACCCGAATGAGCAAGAGAGCTTCCTATTAGAAAACATTTTACATGTAGATATTGCCAGGTTAAAGCAGGGCGAAGTGGTTATCCGAAAGACAGATGAGGAAATTGAGGCTGTGATCACTTCCATCCTCAATTATCTGGGGAAGACACAGAAGAATATCGAGGTCATTTGTAAGTTTATAGAGCAGTTTCAGAAGGAAAATTCCCTAAAAGAGGATTCCGAGAAACTACGTCCAAAAAAGGTAAATACAGAGCCCCAGGCAGCCATATCTGAGAAACGGGAGACGGCTGGACTTAATTTTGGGAGGTAGAAGACGATGGATGAATTAAGCAGAGGAACCGATGAGGTTATCATGCATGTTAGAAATGTACTCCGGTTTACGGATCCGATCTTCCGTCTGGAGGCGGTCGGAGCGATTAAACTCCTCCAGTTCTTCGCCAGAATGGTAAAGGAGCATCGATTAAAAGAGAATACATTTGATGACTTTGCTACCTTTCTGAAGGCAACGGATGGCAAGTACAATATCATGAATGTCCCGTTGGTGGAGGAAGGTAAATTCCGGGCAGAGATGGAGCAGATGGATATCCACTATATGATTCTGCCGGATCTCAATAAGGATGACGGACTGATGCAGATTGCTGTCTACGAACCGGACCGGGAGAAGTTCGGAGCCTGGTATGAGCGTTTCTTGACAGATCGCATGCAGGGAGGAGAGAAGGGGCTTCGGGAACTTCAAGGACTGACCAGAGGAAATGTGAGTATCGTATCCTTTCCCTTGGAGGGACGCGAGGAAGGAATGAAGGAAGACTTCGAATCCCTGGGAATCAATTTTGCAAGACTGCCAGATCTCCGCGTGGGAGACGGATCAATTCAATTTGAGATCGCGAATTCCGATATGAAGAAGGTGACTGAATGGTACAAGTTAAAGCAGCAGGACCTCCTGAAGGAAGGGGAGATCGCACCGGATTATCATACCATTTCCGAGCAGGAGTATCAGCAGACAGGGGAGATGACAGACCAGGAATATCTTGAGAATGCGGATGAGACTTATCAGAAAGCCAATGAAAAATATCAAGGAAGAGAACAGGGAGAGCTGGAGAGGCAGGTCATCAGCAAGGATGCCCAGCCGAAAGAGCCATCGACCTCTTCCTTCGAGCGTTATCGCCAGGATCCGGACTTCATTCCAGTCTCCATTAATCGGGAGACATTGATTGACCAATCGGTAATCTCCAATCAGATGAGAGAAAAATTCTGGGAGAAAGGGCAGTTTATCTGCCGAGTACCCGGTACCTGGGAAGGAGAGAATCGGAAAGAAACGATGCTGGTGATTCCGAGAAAACAGGTATTCAAAGCAGATGAAGGGCAAACATTTCTAGCATTTCTTGACCGCAGACATCTCCCAATGCTACTGTATGCGGGAAGTGGTCAGATGGCAAGAGAGTTTTTCGGGATGGACGCAAAGACACTGGCGGATACGATTTTCCATAAGATTGAGAAAGACGATCTGACCGAAAGGAGATTAATGGATCGTGGAAAGAGTCTGGCAGAAGCGGCAGAGAAGGGAATCCGGGCACCCGCCCCGCCGGTGAAGGTGAGGTGATAGAATCCCTATGCAGACTAGAAAAACAGTACCATGGATGGCTCTTTATTTGGCGCTGATCTTTATGGAGATCGGGGCATACTTTATCGGTGGTTTGTTTAAACTGCCAGGAGTAACTTTTGAGAATTATCAGGAGAAGCTCAACTATATTCTGGTCCACCCCTTCCATAACTGGACCAGCGACCGGACATGGGCTGTCATGGGTGTTGCCCTGATCGCGTGGCTGATGGGGGTCTCCTATTTCTTAAATTATTACAAAAACTATCACTTTGATGCAGAACATGGTACCGCAGAATGGGCAGAACTACAGCAGATCATCAAGAGGCTGGAAGATCCGGACCCTATGCGGAATACCATTGTCAGTAAAAATGTGAAGATTGGCTTCGACGCCCTTTCTAACATGAATATGCTGATCATCGGCGGATCCGGAAGTGGTAAGACATCAGGAATCGTAATCCCGAATATTCTGCTCGCAAATTGTACAAATGTAATTTTGGACATTAAGGGTGATCTCCTTAAGGCCTATGCGAACTATCTGAAAGCCCATGGTATTGTGGTAAAGAGCTTAAATCTGAAGAATCCCTTAGAAAGTGATCGATTCAATCCTTTTCTTTACGTGAAAAATTATTCTGACTTGATTGGTCTCATCACCAACATTCAGAATTCTGTGACGCCACCGGACGCTCAAAAGGGGGATCCCTTTTGGAATGACGGTGTTGCCCTTTATCTGC
>JAXJRI010000002.1:0-2135 GCA_036310685.1 Lachnospiraceae bacterium
ATAGATAGGTATATAGGTACTGTATATAGAGTCGTAGAAAAGGACTGTAACTTGTACTGTGTTACCGTAGAGCGTTTGGGAAGGTTTCACGGTTGCCGTGAGAAGCAGTGTGGAAGCGATAGAAGAATTGAGGAGATGGTTGACATGATTATGGAGTTTAGCGATGGGAAGATCGCCAATATCAGGAGTTTTGCAGACTTCCTGGAGAAGATCGATGAATATATGGGCTATGAGGCAAAGAAGTATCTCTATGAGATGACCAATGACATGATCGAGGAACTGAATTACTACAGGGATCGTCAGGAGGGAGGTGGTGTTGATTGAAGTTCATACCACATGCGTATCAGCAGTACGCGATTGACTTTATTGAGAGTCATAAGGAGGCAGCGGTCTTATTGGATATGGGCTTGGGTTGAGACAAGACCGTAATATCCCTCACAGCCATTACCGATCTTCTCTGGGATTCCTTTGAGATCACTTCTGTCTTAGTTGTGGCGCCACTTCGCGTGGCGTCTTTTTCGTGGCCTCAGGAGATCAGGAAATGGGATCACCTGAAGGATCTAAGGGTGAGCGTCGTGGTTGGAAGTGAAAAGAAGAGGCGAGCTGCCCTGAGTGAGAAAGCGGATATCTACATCATCAATCGGGAAAACCTTGTCTGGCTGGTGGAGAAATCCGGGATCGATCTTCCGGTAGATATGCTGGTCATCGATGAGCTTTCCTCTTTCAAAAACTATCAGAGTAAGCGGACGAAGACCCTGATGAAACTGAGGCTTAAAGTACAACGAGTGGTGGGCTTAAGTGGTACTCCGGCACCGAATGGGCTGATGGATCTCTTTGCAGAATACAAGGTCCTGGATATGGGCTATCGATTAGGAAGATATATCACAGACTACAGGAAACGGTATTTTCTGCCGGATAAGACCAATGGAAGAGTGGTGTTTTCTTATAAACCGCGGCCTTTTGCAGAGGAGATGATCTATCAGAAGATCAGTGATATGACAATCTCGATGAGATCAGGAGATTATCTTCAGATGCCTGAGAAGATGATCTCACAATGTGTGGTTGAGATGAGTCCTGAGGAAAGGAAACAGTATCAGCAGTTGAAAAAGGATCTGATCTTAGAGCTTGAGGGTGATATGGTCACTGCCAAGAACGCTGCTTCTCTCAGTGGAAAGTTATCTCAGATGGCGAATGGAGCTGTCTATACGGATGAGGGTTCTGTCTTTGAATTTCATCAGAGGAAGCTCGATGCTTTAGAAGACATGATCGAGGCGGCCAATGGTAAGCCGGTGTTAGTTGCTTACTGGTTCCAGCATGATTTGGAGCGGATCAGCCAGAGATTGCAGGATAAAAAGATTTCCTTTGAAAAACTGGACAGTGCAGAAAGTATGGAGCGATGGAATGCCGGAAAACTTCCCGTGGCTCTGATCCATCCCGCTTCTGCAGGACATGGTCTGAATCTTCAAGAAGGCGGATCCACGATCATCTGGTTTGGCCTGACCTGGAGTCTGGAACTATATCAGCAGACCAATGGAAGACTTTGGAGACAGGGTCAGAAAGATCAGACCGTTGTCATTCATCACATCATCACCGCCGGGAGCATCGATGAGAAGATCCTAACTGCTTTGAACAATAAGAATACCACGCAGGAGTCGATCATCTCGGCGGTCAAGGCTCAGCTTCAGGAATGAGGAGATCAGAAAGTAGGGATGATAAATCGAAGTGTAGGAGACCCGGTAGACAATCTGGCCAACGCGATCATCCTGTTAGCTGTTGAGGATTATCGAAGAGCTTTAAAGCGTCGAAAATCGGAGGTGAGAGAAGAATGTGAGAAGTTCTTTCAGTCAGGATGGTTTGAGATCTTGACGGATGTGGATGGGAAAGTGTTAATGGAGAAGTTACAGAAGGAGGCAGGAGTAAGATGACGATCGTGTGGAAATATTTAGACAAGAGATCTGCGACAGTGGCAGTACTGAAAGATTATCACAGCATGCAGTTCATCATCGAGAACACGGATGAGGAGATCAAGAATGAGCATGATCGGATGGTCAGTCTGGGAGGACTGGCTATGGACGGGATGCCTCATTCCCATAATCCAAGAGCAGGGGAAGAAAGGATCCTTCAGGGACTGGAAG
>JAXJRI010000003.1:0-20032 GCA_036310685.1 Lachnospiraceae bacterium
AAATAGCCCTATAGACCTACTAATATATTATACCATAAAGTGTAAAAAAAAGCAAGGGAAACCCTTGCAAAATCTATATTTTTTCAAATTAAATCCGGCAGGTAAGTGGCAAACTCGGGAGGTCGCATCATGGATATATGATCAGTTAAAACTTGGACTTGTCATGCCGGTTTCTCTGTATGAGATCATAGATGAGTTATATCAGATGGCAGAGTAGTCACTTTTGACAACTACATCATATTATTATTAGAATCAGGGGAGAAGTGTGTTATACTGTCATTATTAACTGACAGGAGGTAGCACATGATTCTACATAAAGCCGTTGTAGGAAGAGGAACAGGAGAAATCACTGCGAAGAAATCAAGATTTATAGCCGATGTGGCTTCTGTGGAGTCTGCAGAGGAAGCCCAGCTTTTTTTAGAGGAGATTAAGAAGAAGTACTGGGATGCAAGGCACCACTGCTACGCATTTTCCGTAGGAGTAGATCGACCGCTTACCAGATTCAGCGATGATGGGGAACCAGGAGGTACCGCTGGAAAGCCGATTCTGGAGGTGATTACTGGAGAAGACCTGCGGAACGTGATTATCGTTGTCACCAGATATTTTGGAGGGACACTGCTCGGAACAGGAGGACTTGTTCGTGCCTACACAGATGCTTCTAAGGAAGGGATAGTTCATTCACAGGTAGTGTGGAAGATACCCTGCAAGAAGATGAGTATACAGCTCGATTATACTGACTATGGGAAGGTTCAGTATCTGATTGCGGAGGAAGATGCGACAGTTCTCGATACACTTTATTCCGATAAAGTGGAGATTATCGCAGCATTTGCTCTTGAGGATGCAGAGAGATTATGTAAGAGCATCACCGATCAGACTGGCGGCAGAGCGGCTTTAAAAGAACTTGGAGAAGAATATATTGAAAAACCGCTGTGAGTCTCAGAGCAGTTAGCAAGCTGAACTACCATTGGCAGTGCACTTGCATGCTGGGCAACAAGCTGAACTACCATTGGCAGTGCACTTGCAATAAAGGCAAAAAACTCCCCTCGAAATCTTCATGAGAAAGAAGATTCCGGGGGGATTCTTATTGCTAAATATGCAAAATAAAGTGCCAGGGGCTATTCATAGTGCTTAGGAATTCTTTTTGCTTTTTGCACGGTTCTCCGCACGATAACGTTCTCTGTGGTCTAAGATCTTCTTACGAATACGAAGATGCTCTGGTGTAACCTCAAGAAGTTCGTCAGTATCGATGAACTCGATGGCCTGCTCAAGACTTAATGTCTTTGGAGGGGAGAGCTTTAAGGCATCGTCGGCACCTGAAGAACGTGTGTTAGTCAGCTTTTTCGTCTTGCAGACATTGACCTCAATGTCATCTGTCTTACCATTCTCACCGACAACCATACCAGCGTAAACTTTCTCGCCAGGAGTGATGAATAAGGTTCCACGGCCCTGAGCGTTGAACAGACCGTATGTGATGGCCTCACCTGTCTCAAATGCGATCAAGGAACCCTGCTTACGATACTGCAGGTCTCCCTTGTAAGGAGCATAGCTGTCGAACAGTGTGTTAAGAATACCAGTACCCTTAGTGTCTGTCATGAATTCTCCACGGAATCCGATCAGACCACGGGAAGGAATTAAGAACTCCAGTCTGGTGTTGCCAGTTCCTGTATTAGTCATGTTCTGAAGCTCACCCTTACGCTGACTGAGTTTATCGATAACGGTTCCAGTGAACTCATCAGGAACATCAATAGTAGCGATTTCCATAGGCTCTAAGCGCTTGCCATTCTCATCATAATGATAGAGAACTTCAGGCTTACTTACTGCAAACTCATAGCCTTCACGACGCATAGTCTCAATCAGTACGGAGAGATGAAGCTCACCACGTCCAGATACTTTGAAAGTATCCGTAGTGCCCTCAACCTCTTCGACACGAAGGCTGACATCAGTATTAAGCTCACGGAAGAGACGGTCGCGAATGTGACGGGAAGTAACATACTTACCTTCCTGACCAGCGAATGGACTGTCATTGACGATAAAGTTCATAGAAATTGTCGGCTCAGAAATCTTCTGGAATGGGATAGCGACCGGATCCTCTGGAGAGCAGATAGTATCACCGATTCGGATATCTGGAATACCGGAAATTGCAACGATAGAACCAACGGTTGCCTTGTCAACTGGAACTTTCTTCAGTCCGTCGAACTCGTACAGACCGCTGATCTTAACTTTTTCAAGGAAATCAGGATCATGGTGGTTGACAAGGACAACATCCTGGTTAACAGAGATAGAACCATTGTCAATCTTTCCAACACCGATACGCCCAACGTACTCGTTGTAATCGATAGTGGAGATCAGGCACTGGGTATGAGCCTCCGGATCACCAGTTGGTGCTGGGATATGCTCTAAGATTGTGTCAAACAGTGGCTTCATATCGGTTCCTTCGTCTTCCATGTTCAGTTTGGCGATACCTGCCTTAGCGGAAGCGAAGACGAATGGGCTGTCAAGCTGATCATCATCGGCCTCAAGCTCAAGGAAAAGCTCGAGAACCTCGTCGACAACCTCTTCCGGACGTGCTTCCGGACGGTCAATCTTGTTTACGCAGACGATAACAGGATGGTTAAGCTCTAATGCTTTTCTTAAGACGAACTTAGTCTGAGGCATTGGGCCTTCAAAAGCATCAACGACAAGGATAACACCATCTACCATCTTAAGAACACGCTCTACCTCGCCGCCGAAGTCGGCATGGCCAGGAGTATCGACGATATTGATTTTGACACCATTGTAAGTTACTGCTGTATTTTTAGAGAGAATAGTGATTCCTCTCTCTCGCTCGATAGCACCGGAGTCCATAACACGTTCCTGCACTTCCTGATTGGCACGGAACGTACCGCTCTGCTTTAACAGCTCATCGACCAGTGTAGTCTTACCGTGATCGACATGAGCGATGATGGCAACGTTACGTACATCATCTCTTGAAATCTTCATATATATAAGCCTTCTTTCTTTCCATTTAAAAACCAATAAACGTAGTCCATTCTAGCATATTAGAAGAAAAGAAACAATAAAAAAGTTATTATAGGTATCGAAGTATTGAAATTGAATGGTCCAAGCGGGCGTTACTGGTTGACATTTGATAGCGGAATTATTATACTGAATCTGCTTCGAACGTCAATAGAGGCGCTCCTTCTAGGGCTTTTCATAGGAGGAGAAATATGAATTACAATAATGCATTCGGCAATAACACAGCAGAGGTATCTGGGGAGGTGCTCACAGAGTTTACCTTCTCCCATAAGATCTACGGGGAGTCATTCTACACGGTTTCCCTGAAAGTGGACCGACTGAGCAGAAACTGCGACCAGGTTCCCCTTATGATTTCAGAGCGGCTGATTGAGGTCTCTCAGTCTTATGTGGGAAGATATTTTTCGGTGAAGGGACAGTTCCGCTCTCATAACCAGGCAGCTCCTGGAGGTGACCAGAAGAGCCATCTTCTGCTTGCATTCTTCGTCAGAGAGCTGGAAATCAGTGACGAGCCCTTTGATCAGGAGAGGAATCAGATTTATCTGGACGGATATCTGTGTAAGAAACCGGTTCACCGTAAGACTCCGCTGGGAAGGGAAATCGCGGATGTTCTTCTTGCAGTCAATCGCGCTTATGGGAAAGCAGATTACATCCCATGCATTTGCTGGGGCAGGAATGCGAGATATGTCAGTATGCAGCCAATCGGAAGCCGTGTGCGTTTCTGGGGCCGCATGCAGAGCAGAAATTATCGAAAGATTACCGACGATGGTCAGATGGAAGTGAAGACAGCTTATGAAGTCTCCGTCAGCAGATATGAGCTGGTGGAGGAGAGCGATGCTCTGATCGGCAGAGTTGCCGACAGTGGGGCCCCTGTCTGGCAGAGGAGTCAGAGAGCGTAGTATTCTCTGGCTGTCCTATTCGGTAAGAATCGAGTATATAAAGGAAGGAAAGGATCATACCAATGAAAGTTACACCAGTGAAAGGAACTAATGACTATCTCCCTCGTGAGGCAGAACTTCGCGACTATCTTCAGAGAAAGATCTGTGAGACTTATGAGAACTGTGGTTTCCAGAGAATCTTTACACCAATCTTAGAAGATATCGAGAATCTGGATAAGAGTGACGGTGGAGATAACTTAAACCTGATCTTTAAGGTCTTAAAGCGAGGCGCTAAATTAGACAAGGCTATCGCTTCCGGTGATCCAAAGAATCTTGCGGATATGGGAATGAGATATGACCTTACCCTTCCGCTCAGCCGTTATTATGCTAACAACCAGGCTCATCTTTCTAGTCCTTTCAAGGTGATTCAGATTGACAAGGTTTACCGTGCAGAGCGCCCACAGAAGGGAAGATTAAGAGAGTTCATGCAGTGCGATATTGATATCTTAGGTTCTGAGTCTTGTGACTGTGAGATCGAGCTGATCCACACCACTGCAAAAGCCCTGATGAATATTGGTATCGGAAACTTTACGATTCATATCAATGACCGCCGTATCTTACGTGAGGTACTGACAACTGTTGGTTTTGAGGAGAAAGATTTAGACAGCGTCTGCATCACATTTGACAAGATGGATAAGATCGGTGTCGAGGGCGTAAAGGAGGAACTTACAGAGAAAGAGTTTGACGCTGACGTCATCGCACGTTTTGTAGAAATGTTAGGCAATGCGCCATTTACCTTAGACTATGTAAAGACTCTCTGCAAAGATTCTCAGTATATTGATCGTCTGGCACATATCATCGAGATTTCTGAGAGACTTGCTGGTGGTAAGTATGGAATCGTCTTCGATATGACCTTGGTTCGTGGACAGGGATACTATACAGGTACTGTATTCGAGATCCGTTCCGAGGACTTTGGAAGTTCTATTGCAGGCGGTGGAAGATACGATAACCTGATTGGTAAGTTCTTAAAGCAGCAGGTTCCAGCCGTTGGATTCTCCATCGGATTCGAGCGTATCTTCAGCATTCTCTCCGAGAAAGATCATGTCTTGACCGACAAGCCAAAGAAGATTGTCCTAATCTATGAGGAAGACCAGATTGAGGAAGCAATCAAGAAGGCAGAAGAGCTTAGAAAAGATTATGCTACCGCACTGTTCATTAAGCCAAAGAAGTTAGGTAAGTTCCTTGACCGCCAGCAGGAGCAGGGATATGACGGATTTATGGTTTTAGGCCGTGATGAGGAAGTTCGTCTCTTCGAGGACAAATAATACTACTTACTGGATTTTTGTACGCAATTATGGTATTATTTGCACAAACTATTTCCTTTATTGGAAAGAGTAATCGCTATCTTTGGATGGCTGAACGAGAGGTTGTTATATGGACGGTAGTATACAGATATATTATGGGGGCGGCCGGGGTAAGACGACGGCAGTACTTGGTCTTGGAATCGAGGCTGCTGGCATCGGCAAGTCTGTAATCATGGTTCAGTTCATGAAGTCTAAGCACGCAGATACCTTGGAGTTGTTAAAAAGACTTGAGCCAGAGCTTCAGATATTCAGATTTGAGAAAGCCGCATGTTCTTTTCGTGATTTGAGTCCAGAGGAAAAACGCGAACAGGTGGATAATATTAAGAATGCACTGGGTTATACCAGAAAAGTATTGGGAACCGGTCAGTGCGATCTATTGATTTTAGATGGGATTTTTGGACTTGTTGATTATGGCATCATCTCCTGCGATGAGCTGAAGGAGATAATCATGGAGAGAGATGAGTCTATGGATCTCATTTTGACAGGAAGAAGTATCCCGGATGGCTTTTATGATTTAGCAGATTGTGTCTACTCGATTAATACAGAGAAAGAGACATCAGCCCAGATACTAAGGAAGGAAGGTTAGCCATGAGTATATTTAAAGGCGCAGGTGTAGCCATTGCAACACCATTTGATGACGATTACAACGTTGATTATGATAAGTTTGGAAAGTTTATCGATTTCCAGGTTGAGAATGGTACAGATGCGATCATCGTCTGTGGTACCAGCGGTGAGGCAAGCACTCTGACAGAAGAGGAGCATGTTGAGGCTATCAAGTATTGTGTAGACCGTGTTGCAAAGCGCATTCCTGTTATTGCAGGAACTGGATCTAACGATACAAGAGCTGCAGTTGAACTCACTAGGGAAGCTGAGAAGGCAGGAGTAGATGGAGCACTTCTTGTGACACCTTACTATAATAAATCTACTCAGGCTGGTCTGATTGACCATTATTCATACATCGCAAGCAAGACAGATCTTCCTCTGATTCTTTACAATGTACCTAGCCGTACAGGATGTAAGATTGAGGCAGACACCATTGCTAAGCTGGTTAAAGACGTTGATAACATCGTAGGTATGAAGGATGCGACAGGAGATATCTCCTACACAGCACAGGTTATGTACAATACTCAGGGAGATATCGATCTCTACTCAGGTAATGATGATCAGATTGTTCCAATTCTTTCCCTCGGCGGTAAGGGTGTCATCTCTGTACTTTCTAATGTGGCTCCGCAGGAGACTCATGATATGTGCCAGGCATACTTTGACGGTGATGTAGACAAAGCAAGAGATCTCCAGATCAAGTATTATGAGCTGATTAAGGCTTTGTTCTGTGAGGTTAACCCTATCCCTGTTAAGTGCGCACTTAATATGATGGGATTCTACGGACCGAAATTAAGACGCCCTCTGATTGAGATGACAGATGAAGCTCATGTTGAGAGACTTAAGAAAGCGATGACTGAGCTCGGAATTCTGAAATAATCAAGAAGAGAGGGAGATAACATGACTAAGGTTTTAATATTTGGCTGTAATGGACATATGGGACACGTGCTATGTGATCTTATCGACCAGATGGACGGTGTGACAGTCGCTGCTGGAGTGGATTATAAGGCAGCGGAGGAGAAGCCATTTCCTTTCTTCACATCTTTAGAGGACTGTGACGTTGATGTCGATGCCATCATTGATTTCTCTTCAGCTAAGGCAGTTGATGGAACTTTTGATTATGTGGCAGAGCATAAGATTCCACTGGTAGAGTGTACTACTGGTTTAAGTGAAGAGCAGATTAGACACTTAGAGGAGACTTCCAAGAAGACTGCAGTACTTCGTTCTGCAAACATGTCCTTAGGTGTCAATACACTTCTTAAACTTGTGAAGGCTGCTCAGGAGATTTTGGGAGAAGCCGGATACGATGTTGAGATTGTGGAGAAGCATCATAGAAGAAAGTTAGACGCACCGAGCGGAACTGCAATCGCATTAGCAGATGCTGTCAATGCTGGAGCAGGCGGAAAGTTCGAGTACGTTTACGGAAGAAGCGAGAGAAGACAGGCTCGTCCAGATAACGAGATTGGAATCTCATCTGTCCGTGGCGGAACTATCGTCGGAGAGCATGATGTCATCTTTGCAGGAACCGATGAAGTAATCGAGTTTAAACATACAGCATATAGTAGAGCAATCTTTGGCAAGGGAGCTATTCAGGCAGCAATCTACCTGGCAGGCAAACCAGCAGGACTCTATGATATGAGTGACGTGATTGGATAAAGAAGAGAAACAGGGCTGACAGATTTCTGTCGGCCTTTTTTCTTACAAGAATTAGACTGTGTTTATGCATTAGATCACAATAGTATTTACGTATTTCTCACTGGCTTCCATCTGAGCCTACGCTCCGCCCTGTCTGCGTCTGCTCCTTATCTTAATACAATCAGTAAGGAGCAGCAGGGCAATACGGTTCAGATGGAGTGCCAGCTATCGAAATACTACCAAAATTTTATAGATATTATGCATGAACAGTAAGAAAAATTCAAGAAATAGGGAGATAGAGTATGAAGGCAGTTGTGCAGAGAGTCACGCAAGCCAGTGTGACTATAGATGGCAAGGTTAACGGGGAGATTGGATTAGGCTTCCTGGTTTTGCTTGGAGTGGCAGAGGATGATACCGAGGCAGACTTAAAGAAGCTGGCCAAGAAAATGATTGACCTTCGCATTTTCCAAGATGAGAATGGGAAGACAAATCTCTCTATCGAGGATGTGAAGGGGGAGCTTCTGGTAGTATCTCAGTTTACTCTTTTGGCGGATTGCAGGAAGGGTAGAAGACCAAGTTTTATCAAGGCGGGCAATCCAGAGAAAGCCAAGGCCATGTATGAACAGTTCCTGGAGGAATGCGGGAAGAGAGTTCCGAAGGTTGAGCATGGAGAATTCGGTGCTGATATGAAGGTAGAACTTTTAAATGACGGACCATTCACCATTATTCTTGATACCGATGAGCTTTAACATCATTACAGTAACAACTGTCGGATGAAGATGAAGATAGGGGTGTCTTTTAGAATGTAAGATTAAAATCTGGTCGTTTCGAAAAAGTTGAGCCCCCATCCTTCGTTAAAAGTTAAGAAAACTGAAAAAATTGGGCAGAAAAACTATCAAAATGAATTTGCACAATGAGAAAGATTCATATATACTATAACTGTTTCGCATGTAAGGTAGTCTTTCGCGAATATTTAGCGACAGATAAAGGTTAAGAAGATAATAATTTAGAGGAGATAGGATTATGGATAAGATTAAGATGACAACGCCATTAGTTGAGATGGACGGAGATGAGATGACAAGAATTCTCTGGAAGATGATCAAAGATGAATTGATTCTTCCTTTTGTAGATCTTAAGTCAGAGTATTATGACCTGGGGCTCAAGCATCGTGATGAGACTGACGATCAGGTTACCGTAGATTCTGCTCTTGCAACAAAGAAGTATGGTGTTGCAGTAAAGTGTGCAACCATCACCCCTAACGCAGCTCGTGTAAAGGAATATAATTTAAAGAAGATGTACAAGAGTCCAAACGGTACGATTCGTGCAATCTTAGATGGTACCGTTTTCCGTGCTCCAATTGTAGTAAAGGGAATCGAGCCGACAGTCCGTACCTGGAAGAAACCGATCACGATTGCAAGACATGCTTACGGTGATGTATATCGTGCCAGCGAGATGAAGATTCCAGGACCTGGAAAAGCTGAGATTGTCTACACGGCAGCGGATGGAACAGAAGAAAGAGAGCTGATTCATGAGTTTGATGGACCTGGTATCGTGCAGGGTATGCATAACTTAAATGGCTCTATTGAGGGATTTGCAAGATCCTGTTTCAATTATGCTCTTGAGACCAAGCAGGACCTCTGGTTTGCAACCAAGGATACTATCTCCAAGAAATATGATCATACCTTTAAGGATATCTTCCAAGAGATCTATGATAAAGATTATAAAGAGAAATTTGACCAGGCTGGCATCGAGTACTTCTACACTTTAATTGATGATGCGGTTGCCAGAGTTATCCGTTCTGAGGGTGGATTTATCTGGGCCTGCAAGAACTATGACGGTGATGTCATGAGTGATATGGTTGCGACTGCATTCGGTTCTCTTGCAATGATGACTTCTGTCTTAGTTGCTCCGGACGGAACAACAGAGTATGAAGCTGCTCATGGAACCGTACAGCGCCACTACTACAAGTACTTAAATGGAGAGAAGACCTCCACAAACTCCGTGGCAACAATCTTTGCATGGACAGGAGCCTTAAGAAAGAGAGGTTCTTTAGATGGAATTCCAGAGCTCTGTACATTTGCTGATAAGCTGGAGAAGGCAACTATCGATACCATCGAAGGTGGGTTAATGACAGGAGACCTTGCAAGAATCACAACCTTAGAGAATGCAAAATCTGTTGACAGTGAGGGATTCATCAAGGCGATTCGTGCTACTTTAGAGAAGTCCTTATAATGGAGTATGACTACAGTGTCAAAACTCATCATCCCACGGAAGCTTGCTTCCAAGTGGGAATGCGAGTTAATGATACCCACATCATAGTATTGTTCAGATACGGCCTTAAGGTTGCCCAACATTTTCTTGAGTGCAATGCAATTAACCCTTGCATCTTGGGAGAAAATGGTGCAAAATAGTTAGATGTGTCGGTTAGTTCCGACTTCTTAACTAGCAGGAGAGTGTACCAAGAAGAAAAGAGGTATTATCATTATGGATTTCCAGCCCGTCAGGGCAGAAGATAAGGACATATTTGAAAAATATATCAGACAGATGGACTCAAGAAGCTGTGACATGACATTTGCTACGGTCTATCTGTGGAGAGATTATTATAAACCGGAGTATGCTTTAGCAGATGATCTTCTGGTGGTGCGAAGTGATACTGATAGACAAAGCTATTCTTTTCCAATCGGATCTGCTGACCCTAAGAGGTTGATTGATGAACTGAAGGAACATTGCAGGAAGCAGGGTGTCCCGCTCAGACTTCACAATGTCTATGAGAAAGAAGTGGAGTATTTAGAGAAGAATTATCCAGGTGAATTCGAGATTCACTACGAGAGAGATAGTGCAGATTATGTCTATAACGTAGAAGACCTGATTGAGCTTCGCGGTAAGAGATATCACGGCAAGAAGAATCATATTAATAAGTTTGTGAAGAATCATGACTGGGTTTACGAGAAGATCACGGACGACAATGTGGATGAGTGTCTTGCCATGTTAGAGGAGTGGAAGAAGGTCAATGATACCGCTTCGAATCCTGAGATGGAAGTGGAAGCAGAAGTTTGTGCGCAGGCTCTAAAGAATCTAGAATTTTTGGAAATGCAGGGTGGATTGATCCGTGCAGACGGTAGGATTGTCGCATTTTCTATTGGGGAGAAGCTGAATTCTGATACTTATGACATCCACTACGAGAAAGCCTTCCCTGATGTACAGGGAGCTTACGCGATCATTAATCAGCAGATGTTGATTCATGAAGCTCAGCCGCAGGGATGTACTTACGTCAACCGTGAGGAGGATACCGGAGATGAAGGTCTGAGAAAGGCCAAGGAATCTTATCATCCAGTCTTCATGGTAGAGAAAGCATTCGCGACCCAGATTGTATGATAACTTAAATATATGAGGAGGAGAGGAACCTTTTCGGTACTCTTCTCCTCATTTTGTCGTTAAGCATGTAAAATGAACAGTAATGAAACGCCAGTGGCTGTTCATTTTGTTTCTGTTGACAGTGTTACACATTGAATGTATATTATGTATGATGTCCGAGAAACAACATTATAGGAGGTTTAGATGAGACATTTAATAGACTCTATGGATCTTTCCGTAGAAGAGATTGATCAGTTACTGAATTTGGCAGATGACATTATCCTAAATAAAGAGAAATATCAGGAAGTGTGCAAACATAAACAGTTAGCCACACTTTTTTTTGAACCAAGTACAAGAACAAGATTAAGTTTCGAGTCGGCCATGTTGGCACTCGGTGGGGATGTACTTGGTTTTTCTTCTGCATCATCCTCTTCAGCTACCAAGGGAGAGACAGTACAGGATACGATTCATGTTGTTTCATGCTATGCAGATATCATTGCGATGAGACATCCAAAAGAAGGTGCGCCTCTGGCTGCAACATTACATTCCAGAGTTCCAATTATTAATGCCGGAGACGGTGGACACAACCATCCGACGCAGACACTCACTGATCTTCTGACTATTCATCGTGAGAAAGGCAGATTAGATCATCTGACAATCGGTCTTTGCGGAGACTTGAAGTTCGGTCGTACAGTACATTCTCTGATCCGTGCTATGTCAAGATATACGGATATCTCCTTTGTCATGATATCTCCAGATGAGTTAAGACTTCCAGATTATATCGTCAAGGGTGTATTAGTGAAGAATGGTATTCCTTATAAAGAGGTTAAGCAGATGGACGAGGTTATGCCAGAGCTTGATATTCTTTATATGACAAGAGTACAGAAAGAGCGTTTCTTCAATGAGGCGGACTATATCCGATTAAAGGACAGCTTTATCTTAGATAAAGAGAAGTTAAAGAATGCTAAGAAAGATTTAGCAATCATGCATCCACTGCCACGTGTCAATGAGATCGCTACAGAGGTGGATGATGACCCAAGAGCATGCTACTTCAGACAGGCTTACTATGGTAAATATGTAAGAATGGCACTGATTATGACAATGTTAGGACTGGAGGCATAAGGATATGAAGATTGATAGTATTAAGGACGGAATCGTATTAGATCATATCAAAGCTGGCAAGAGTATGCAGATTTACGAGTACCTCGGTCTCGACAAGTTAGACTGCAGCGTAGCTATCATTAAGAATGCGCCAAGTAACAAGATGGGTAAGAAGGATATCATCAAGATCTCTGATGAGATGGATATCGACCTCGACGTTCTTGGATATATTGATCCTGATATCACAGTCTGCTACATCAAGGATGGTCATATCATTGAGAAGAAACATCTGGAACTTCCAGAGAGAATCGTCAATGTAGTAAAGTGTAAGAATCCTAGATGTATCACTTCCGTAGAGAGAGGATTAGACCAGGTATTCAAACTGACGGACCGTAAGACCCGAGAATATAGGTGCATTTACTGCGAATCCAAAAAAAGTGAATATTAAAGACATAAAATTACCTGTGATAATGTTCAAATTTTCTGAGAATGAGTTATAATAATGTAATAGACGAAAAATTGTTTTTGTCAAAACTTACAAGAGAGAAATGTAGACTTAAGCTTAGACTAGAAACGTGGTGAGATACATGGAGGAACAACAGACAAAACTGAAAAGAACAGAAAGAGATCTAAGTAATCCAGACAGCTTCACTGATCCAGAGGTGCTGTATAATGAATTGATGGATGCAGTCCGCGTGTATCATCCTTCCACGGACCTGTCAATGATTGAAAAAGCCTACAAGGTCGCTAAGGATGCACATAAGAATCAGAAGAGAAAGTCAGGGGAACCATATATCATTCATCCTCTCTGCGTGGGTATCATCTTAGCAGAGTTAGAGTTGGATAAGGAGACCATTGTTGCAGGACTTCTCCACGATGTGGTGGAGGATACTGAGTGGACCCTCGATGATGTCAAAAGAGAGTTTAACGAAGAGGTGGCTCTCTTAGTTGACGGGGTTACCAAGTTAGGACAGTTATCCTACTCGCATGATAAATTGGATATTCAGGCAGAGAACCTTCGTAAGATGTTCCTTGCCATGGCGAAAGATATTCGAGTTATTCTGATTAAGCTTGCGGACCGACTTCACAATATGCGAACCATGCAGTTTATGAAGCCGGAGAAGCAGAAAGAGAAGTCTAGGGAGACGATGGAGATTTATGCTCCAATTGCCAACCGGCTCGGTATTTCCAAGATTCAGAAGGAACTGGATGACCGTGCTCTCATGTATTTACAGCCAGAAGCTTATAAAGATTTAGAAGAGAAACTTCAGGATAACAAGGAGAAACGTGAGAAGTTTATCGATAAGATTGTCAGTGAGGTCAAGGCACACATGGATGATGCCAAGATCAAGTGCGAAGTCTATGGACGTGTGAAGAATAATTTCTCCATCTATAAGAAGATGCGCACTCAGCACAAGACTCTAGATCAGATTTACGATATCTTCGCAGTTCGTATCATGGTAGATACGGTAAAGGATTGTTATGCGGCACTCGGAGTTATTCATGAGATGTATAAGCCGATCCCTGGTCGATTTAAAGATTACATTGCCATGCCGAAGGAGAACATGTATCAGTCACTTCACACAACACTGATTGGTTCTTCCGGTACACCGTTCGAGATTCAGATTAGAACTTATGAGATGCACCGGACAGCTGAGTATGGTATCGCTGCCCACTGGAAGTATAAGGAAGGCGGCGGAGCTATCGATAAAGAAGAGGAGAAGCTCTCCTGGCTTCGTCAGATTCTAGAGTGGCAGCAGGATATGTCGGATAACCGAGAGTTCCTGAATCTGTTAAAGACAGATCTGGACTTATTTACAGATAAAGTATACTGCTTCACCCCACAGGGTGATGTAAAGGCACTGCCGAAGGGATCCACCCCAATCGACTTTGCCTATATGATTCATACTGCGGTCGGCAACCGCATGGTTGGTGCTCGAGTTAATGGCAGACAGGTTCCAATCGACTATGTACTGCAGACGGGTGACCGGGTTGCGATAATCACTTCCCAAAACTCCAGAGGACCGAGCCGTGACTGGCTGAATATCGTCAAGAGTTCACAGGCTAAGACCAAGATCAATCAGTGGTTTAAGAGTCAGTTTAAGGAGGAGAATATCTCAAAAGGTCGAGAACTGGTAGAGCATTATGCCAGGACCAAGGGATTGGATTTGTCTCTCTATTTAAAGCCAGAATATCAGAAGAAATGTATGATCAAGTATGGCCTTAAGAACTGGGATTCCGTGTTGGCTGCTGTCGGTCATGGAGGACTGAAAGAGGGACAGGTTGTCAATAAGCTCCGCTCCGAATATGAGGAAGATCATAAGAAGCATATGACTGATGAGGATGCTTTAGAACAGATCAAAGAATCGGAGAAGAGTGATAATGAGAAGACGAAGAAGCATCATCACAGCAAGTCAGGAATTACTGTTCATGGTATCAATGATCTTTCCGTGCGATTCTCCAAGTGCTGTAATCCAGTACCGGGAGATGAGATTGTGGGATTTGTTACCCGAGGCAGAGGAATTTCTATTCATCGTACAGACTGTGCGAACATCATCTCCATGCCGGAGAGTGACAGAAGCCGTCTGATTGATGCTGAGTGGGAAGAAGCTGCAGTGGAATCCCATGAGGGTGAATACCTTGCAGAACTGGTCCTTTATGCCCATAATCGTACTGGACTGATGCTTGATATCACCAAGGTGTACATGGAGATGAATGTGGATATCAAGTCTATCTCAACAAGAACAAGCAAGCAGGGACTTGCTACGATTGATATCACTTTCTCAATCAGTGGCAAAGACCAGCTGAGTTACATTATGACTAAGTTAAAGAGTGTCGTGAGTGTCATTAATATTGAGCGCCGATAACTCGATTGATTAATTAAAGATTTTCTTTGGATTGGATGTTATCTTTTGCCTTAGAGGGAGCAAAAATAGCATCCATTCTGAATAATTGCACAAATTATAGTGTTTAGGAGGGGTTAGAAATGGGAGAACTTAAATTGGCAGCAGGTCAGTTAGGACCGATTGATACTAACACATACATTATCTATGATGAGGAACATGGAGATGCCATGGTTATCGACCCAGCTGGGAGTCCAGATGTGATTATCGATTTTCTAAACAAGCATGAGTTCAAAATGAACGGAGTTATGCTGACTCACGGTCATCATGACCATATTGGGGCTCTTGAGGCTCTTCGTGACCATTATGGAATGCATCTTCATGTATTTGCAGCAAAGCCAGAGCAGGAAGTTCTGATGGTTGCAGATTATAACTTAAGCAAGATGTTTGGGAATCCTTACACTACACATGCTAATATGATGTGTGAGGACAAGATGGAGTTTGAGGTGATGTTTAAACATAAAGTTATCTGCTATCACACTCCTGGCCATACTATTGGAAGCTGCTGCTATTACTTCCCTAAGGAAGGATGGTTGTTCAGCGGTGATACTCTCTTTGCAGGCAGTGTCGGAAGAACAGACTTCCCAACTGGAAACACAGAGCAGATACTTCATTCTGTAAACCATGTGCTGATGAAACTTCCAGATTCGACAATCGTTTATCCTGGACATGGCCCACAGACCACAATTGGGGATGAGCGCAGAACCAACCCTTATGTAGAACGTGATAATTAATTAGACTATGATATATTTACAGCAGAATTCACAAGAATATGATTATGACATTCGCGCAATCTGCCTAGCCTTCTATGAGAGACAGAAGATTGTCGAAGTCAGTAAAGAAGAATACGAGAACCTTTTTGTCCTGTCTAAGGACAAGCCTTTCGTGAGAGAGGAAGATCTAGGTTATGATGTCCCTGCCGACCAGCGTGGCGAGCTCTTCATGAACTTTCAGTTTGGGGAGGGAGCCGTGGAAGGAACTTTTGGGGATGCCCACGGAGATATGGTTGAGGATAAGGTCATCTGTGATTATAGTGATCATGTTAATTGCAGAAATGATGTCTGCAGATTCCTGTATCGCATTTTCTCAGAATACTCAGGGAAGACTCTCCCATGGGGAATGCTGACAGGGATCCGTCCGACGAAAATTATGAGAAGCTGGCAGAGGGAGACAGGGGATTCTTCCGAAGTTTTAGAGAAGAGATTTATGGATACCTATTTAGCAGACGCCCAGAAGGCGCATCTGCTGACTAGAGTTGCAGGGGCGGAGAACAGGATTCTTTCCCAGAAGGATTACGGGAAGGAGTACAGCCTTTATATAGGAATTCCATTCTGCCCGACGACTTGTCTCTATTGTTCTTTCGCTTCTTATCCGGTTGAGCGATTTGGCCAGCGGATGGAAGAGTATCTGCAGGCTCTTTTTAAGGAGCTTGATTATGTTGCAGGGACTTATCGTGACAAACCGCTCACGACGATTTATATCGGTGGAGGTACCCCAACGGCATTGACCGCAGAGCTTTTAAAGAGACTGATGGATAAGATTCATCAGCTTTTTCCAGTGGAAGATCTGGTGGAATTTACTGTGGAGGCCGGTCGTCCAGACAGCATCACAGAGGCCAAACTTCGTGTTCTTAAGGAAGCAGGAGTAAGCAGAATCAGTATCAATCCGCAGACCATGCATCAGAGAACGCTGGATCTGATTGGCAGAAGACATACGGTCGACCAGACAATCGAAGCATTTCATCTGGCAAGAGAGCTTGGATTTGACAATATTAACATGGATATCATCACGGGCCTTCCTGGAGAATCTGTCAAGGAGATTCGGGAGACCTTAGAGAAGATTGCAGAACTGAAACCAGACTGCCTGACTGTGCATTCCCTCGCAATTAAGAGGGCGGCCCATCTGAATATTGAGATGAAGCGTTACGGGTCCCTGGTTTGGGGAAGCACCAATGAGATGCTCACTATGGTTGATGATCTTGCGAAAGAGATGGGAATGATACCTTACTACATGTACCGCCAGAAGAATATCCCGGGCAATCTTGAGAACATTGGCTACTGTATACCAGGCAAAGAGTGCTACTATAATATTCTTATCATGGAAGAGCAGCAGGATATCTTAGCCTGCGGTGCTGGAACTTCAACCAAGTATGTCAATACTGAGACGGGCCACATCGTCCGTTCTGAGAATGTGAAAAGTCTAGACCACTATATCAATCGTGTGGATGAGATGATTCAGCGAAAAGTAGAAAAGAGGAAAGATGTCTGACATTTATAACAGTCATGATATAGAGACTTCTCTGCAGGAGACTTTCGGAGAGACATTATCGCATGGGATTGTCGTCAGCAATCTTGCTTACTATGTGGCAAAGGAGCTGGGTCTTATGGAGGAGCAATGTCACAATCTTGCAATCGCAGGCTTGCTCCATGATATCGGAAAGCTTAAGCTGAGATCCTATGTGTACGAAGAGAAGGAATCGAAGTATCACATTGATGAGTTTCGCTATGTTCGTCTGCATCCATCGCTGGGGTATGCTCTCTTAAAAGAGCATGGCTATAACGATGAGATATTAAATGCTGTTCTCTACCATCATGAGAACTATGATGGCAGCGGCTATCCGAAAAACTTAAAAGGAGAGCAGATTCCGATTGGAGCAAGGATCCTTCATGTCTGTGATGCATTTGGTGCATTAATTGCAAATCGCAATTACCGAAGCGCATTCGATGCAGGGACCGCCATCCGAATCATGATTGAGGAGAATAAGGAATTTGATATGAGGGTATTCCTCACCTTCCAGAAGGTGGTGAATTCGGAAATTCTCGATGAGATATTGAATAAAGTCGGAATTGAAGAACACTAGATAAGAGAGAGAATTAGACTACATGGGTTAGCCATTTTTTGCGAAATGTGATAGGATAGAGAAGCGAGTGTTCCTGGCGGGGTTCCGTTGGGTTAATTCAAATATATAGTATATTGATAGATACAGGAGGATTCAACATGGCCGAATCTATGAAAGGTCTGAAAAGAAGTCATCGCTGTACAGAAGTGACGACTGCCGATATTGGCAAGACAGTTACCCTGATGGGATGGGTACAGAAGAGGCGTAATCTGGGAAGTCTGATTTTCGTCGATCTGAGAGATCGAAGCGGACTGATTCAGTTATTCTTTGAGGAAGAGACAATCGGTAAAGAGGGATTTGAAAAGGCAGGAACTCTACGTTCTGAGTTCGTTATTGCCGCAACTGGTACCGTACAGAAGAGAAATGGTGCAGTTAATGAGTCTATGAAGACAGGTGAGATCGAGGTCGAGGTACATGACCTTCGCATCTTAAGTGAGGCTGAGACGCCTCCTTTCCCAATTGACAGTGATATTACAGTCAAAGACGAATTGAGATTAAAGTATCGTTATCTTGACTTAAGAAGACCTAATCTTCAGAAGAATCTGATTACAAGAAGTAAGATTGCAATGCTTACTCGTAATTTCTTAGCGAATGAAGGATTCTTAGAGATTGAGACTCCAATGCTTACTAAGAGTACACCAGAGGGTGCCAGAGATTATCTTGTACCTAGCCGTGTTCATCCAGGAAGTTTCTATGCGCTTCCACAGTCTCCACAGCTGTTTAAGCAGCTCTTAATGTGCGCAGGCTATGACCGCTACTTCCAGTTGGCTAGATGCTTCCGTGATGAGGACCTTCGTAAGGACAGACAGCCTGAGTTCACTCAGATTGATATGGAGTTAGCATTTGTTGATGTTGATGATGTTATCGATGTTAATGAGAGACTCTTAGCTAAATTATTCAAGGAAGTTCTTGGTGTTGATGTTAAGGTTCCAATCGACCGAATGACATGGCAGTATGCTATGGATCATTATGGATCTGACAAGCCAGATTTAAGATTTGACATGCAGATTCAGGATGTCAGCGAGATTGCTAAGGATTCCGGATTCGGAGTCTTTGACAGCGCTATCGCTAATGGAGGAATGGTTCGCGGACTCTGTGCTAAGGGCTTAGGAGATTCCTCTAGCAAGAAGATGAAGAAATATGAGCGCCATGCAAAAGACTACGGTGCAAAGGGCCTTGCATATATTCAGTTGAAATCAGATGGAACCATCAAGTGTCCATTCGCTAAATTTGTTTCTGAGGAGAAGCTTCAGGAGTTAATCAAAGCTATGGGCGGCGAGAAGGGCGACCTGATCGTATTCGCAGCAGATAAATTTAAAGTAGTATCCGATGTTCTCGGTGCTCTGAGATTAATCTTCGGTGAAGAGCTTGGACTTATGGACAAGAATGACTTCAAGTTTGTTTGGATCACAGAGTTCCCACTTCTTGAATGGTCAGAGGAAGAGAATCGTTACACTGCTATGCATCATCCATTCACAATGCCAATGGAGGAGGATTTACAGTATATCGATTCTGATCCAGGACGTGTCCGTGCCAAAGCATACGATATCGTATTGAATGGTACTGAGATTGGTGGAGGTAGTGTCAGAATCCATCAGGATGATATCCAGGAGAAGATGTTCGAGTGCTTAGGCTTCACGAAAGAGCAGGCTTACGAGCGCTTCGGATTCCTCTTAGAGGCATTTAAGTATGGTGTTCCACCTCACGCTGGGCTGGCTTATGGATTAGACCGTCTTGTCATGATCATGACAGGTGAGGATACTATCCGTGACGTCATCGCCTTCCCTAAGGTAAAAGACGCTTCCTGCCTGATGACAGAGGCACCTAGTGCAGTAGACCAGAAACAGCTGGCAGAGCTCGGTATTGAAGTATCTGAGGATACTGAGGAAGAATAATTATAGGATTGTGGGAGTCGCAGCGCGACGGAGCAATCCGCAGTTATCTTAGATATCTGGATCATTAGATATCAGATAATAATGCAGAGAAGATGGTAAGAACTGTCTTCTCTGCTATTTTTCTAACAACGACTTTACATTGCCAAAATAAGGAAATGGTAACAGTTCATGCATTATATTAGTACAGGTAGTTCAAACTATTTTTCACTGACTTCCATCTGAGCCTACGCTCCGCCTTGTCTGCGTCTGCTCCTTATATTATTTAGAATCTATAGGCGTTTGCGAAACGCCAAAAGCCGCATAAATACAGCTTCTATTTCTTTGTAAAATAAAACAACTCCTCAGTGATCTATGGTAAAATAAAAACAACTAACAACAACCAACCATAGTT
>JAXJRI010000004.1:0-26349 GCA_036310685.1 Lachnospiraceae bacterium
CAATACGGCACAGGTGGAAGTCAGCTATCAAAATAGCTTATTTAACACTGAAAGATATCTTGCATGAACAGTAACTTCGCTTGCATGCTAAGCAAGAAGAAGGACCAGGGATATGGAAGATACCCTGGTCCTGTGTTAAGATTATTCTATAGAAGCGTTGGAATCGATCTTCGTGGTGATAAAGTGGAAGATCGATTGGTCGAAGTAATGTTCTAAAGATTTGTCGAGTTGGAAGGTCTTGTAGGAGACTCCTGTTGTCAAGGTCAGATCCTTCTGGTCATAGAGGATGTTCAGATACATCCCCTCAATCTCCTCTCTCTTGAAACTGGTCCCACTCTTTTGTAAAAAGTAGGAGACTGACTTCTCTGGGAGAGCCAGAATAATCTTCAGCGACAGAGGAAGACGTTTGCCGCGGATCGCCTGGAAGGCAGCGGGTTTAATGTAGGACCAGTGACAGAATGGAGTTTCTGGTGCTGGATCATCTTCCTTAAAGAAATCGGTATTAATGCGGCCGTCAAGATCATAAGTGACCGCGGTATGAATGGAGGCCCTCACTAGAAAGAAGGGATCAAAAGTCTCTTTCGCTAGTAAATGATTCATGAAATTACGAACATCGCTGATTTTTATGGATTGCATGGTTACCTCCTGATTAAAGTCTTAGGCTTCATTTTAACATATTCTATTCCATTAGAGAAGGGAGATTCTTATGGGTTTATTATTTGACTGTCTGAGGGCGGGAACGAATCCAGTTTCTGCTGTGGCATTTGCCAGACAGTATCTGTTAGATCAGCAATTTGAGGAACTGGAATTTGATTCGGAAATCACTCCGGAGCGTGGTGGAAGGTATGTGATTACTCCTTTCCCTGATGTGCTTTTTGCATTTACTGTCGGTGGGGTTCGCCAGGAGATTCCTGATCTCAGGATGGCTATGGCTCATGTGGATCAGCCAGGCTTTAAGGTAAAGGCAAAGCCGGATTTCTCCAGTATGGGGAGCGATCTTATTAACGTAGAGGTTTATGGCGGTATGATGGATCATACTTGGTTCGACCGTCCTCTGGGATTAGCTGGAAGCGTCGCTGTCAGAGGCGAGAGGGTGATGGAGCCAGAGATTCTTCCGTATCAGTCCAAGCATCCAGTGGCAGTCATTCCTGGCATTGCCATCCACATGATGAGAAATGCCAATGAGGGATGGAAGATCGATCGACAGAAAGAATTGATGCCGGTGGTTGGAATCTCCGGAGAGAAGATTGAGGAAGGAAGATTCCGCCAGTTTTTAAGCCGTCAGCTTTCGGTTGACTCCAGTGATATCCTGTCTTATGATATGAATCTATATAACATGGATCAGCCAGTGCTGACAGGCTTTCATCAGGAACTGGTCTGTAGCCCGAGAATTGATAATCTAGCCTCAGTATCCGCATTGCTGAATGCTTTGGTGGAGAGTAGGAGAGATGCAGGAATTAATCTGATTGGTCTCTTTAATCATGAGGAGGTAGGAAGCTTTACCAAATCTGGTGCGGATTCCGAACTTCTTTCCAGTATCTTAAAACATATTATCACCTCGATGGAGTACACCGAAGAGGAATTCCGTCAGACGATAGCAGCAGGCTCTTACTTGTCGGTGGACGGTGCTCACGGTGCCCATCCGAATTATCCGGAGAAGGCAGATACGACTTCAAGAGCTTATGTGGGACAGGGACCTGCCGTCAAATTAAGCGGTACCCAGAAGTATGCCACTGACTTTAAGATGCAGGCGATTCTGAGAGGCTTGGCAGATAAATATGATATTCCTCTGCAGGAGATTAATGACCGCAACACGATTCGTGGGGGCACGACTTTAGGTCCGATTGTGGCTTCCCATCTCCCAATGATGGGTTGTGATATCGGAATTCCTATGTGGGCGATGCATTCTGCATTAGAAACTATGGCGTTAGAGGATTATGAATCCCTCTGCCAGATCGTGACCGCCTATTTCCAGGAGGCAGGCAGACCAGCCATGTGAACGATAATTAGAGGAAGATTGGATGAGGATATATTATGATGAAAGTAGTGATTTATACCGATGGTGCTGCCAGGGGCAACCCAGACGGCCCAGGAGGGTATGGAACGGTTCTTCTCTATAAGGATTCGAAAGGACAGGAACACCGGAGAGAATACTCTGGAGGTTATGAACGGACGACCAACAATCGGATGGAGCTGATGGCAGCCATCGTAGGTTTGGAAAAATTGATCAAACCATGCGAGGTGGAACTTCACTCGGACTCTCAGTATCTGGTGAAAGCCTTCAATGATCATTGGATTGATGGATGGATCAAAAAAGGATGGAAGAGGGGAAAGAATGAACCAGTGAAGAATGTCGACTTGTGGAAGAGACTTTTGGAAGCGAAAAAGCCTCACAAGGTGACCTTCATCTGGGTCAAAGGCCATGCAGGCCATGAGGAGAATGAGAGATGCGATACTCTGGCGGTGGAAGCTGCACTTGGGGATCATCTGATGAAGGATCCTGGGGTAGAGCAGTAGTAAGGAAAGGTTATTTGGGTGTGAGCGATGGAGATACAGCTTTGGAGAGAATTTCTGAATCCGTACCGGATTGCGGTGGATGAGTTAACTCTCAAATTCCGTCATATAGCGGAAGAGCACCAGATGAGGGGAAGATATTCACCGATCGAGGAAGTTACTGGGCGTGTGAAGAGTATTACCAGTATCTTAGATAAGATGCAGCGAAAGAACATTACGATGAATGAGCTGGAAGACAAGATGGAGGATCTTGCGGGAGTCCGTATTATCTGCCAGTTCGTGGAGGATATTGAGAGGGTACGTGATATCATCCGGTCCAGGTCTGACATGAGGGTGAAGAGTGAGAAGGATTATCTGACTCATGCCAAAGCGAGTGGATACCGCAGTTATCATATGATCGTATATTATACGGTCAATCTGATGGATGGACCGAAGGAGATTCGGGCAGAGATACAGATTCGAACACTGGCCATGAATTTCTGGGCAACGATAGAACATTCCCTTCAGTACAAATATAAGGAGAACACGCCGGAATATATTCGTAAAAAACTTCTGGATGCTTCGAATGCGATTGGCACTTTGGATGGAGTAATGTCTGAGGTCCGTGAGGAGATTATGGATGCACAAACGTCACATCAGAAGAAGGAGATGCTTGTCAGGGATATCCTGAATAATATCCAGAACCTCTTCCGAGTTGCTAACCGTGCTGAGGTTACCAAGATTCAGGATGAGTTCTACAAGGTCTACCTTCTTGATGACCTAGAGCAGCTTGAGCATTTTGCAGGACAGCTTGATGTCATTTCAGAGGGACATCGTGCCCAGAGTCTTAATTTTTAAAGAAGAAGGACAAGAAGAGATAAGGGAGATTATTATGCTGCCAGAGCGATATATTACAAAAATGAAGAAGCTTCTATCAGATGACTATCCTAACTATGAGAGAAGTTTCCAGACAACATACGGGCAGACATTGAGAGTGAATACATTAAAGACAGAGCCGGCGGAGTTATTCCGCCGGTTCCCTGTCCCTCATGAGTCTATCGAATCTGCGGAGGATATCAAGAGAGTTCCCTGGTGCCAGACAGGTTATTATGTGGACGGTGACCGGAGGCTTTCCAAACATCCCTATTATTATGCAGGACTCTATTATCTGCAGGAACCCAGTGCTATGGCTCCGGCCTCTTTCCTGCCGGTTGAGCCGGGGGACAGGGTGTTAGATCTCTGCGCAGCCCCGGGAGGAAAGACGACAGCCCTTGCTGGAAAGCTGCAGGGTAAGGGACTCTTGGTAGCCAATGATATCAGCGTGTCCCGCTGTCAGGCTCTGCTAAAAAATGTCGAGATGGCAGGAGTCAAGAACTGCCTGATTACCAGCGAGAAACCAGAAAAACTAGTGCCGCATTTCCTCGGATTCTTTGATAATATTCTGATTGATGCCCCTTGTTCCGGAGAGGGGATGTTTCGAAAGGATAAGAGTATGGTGAAAGACTGGTCTCCTGAGGCAGTGGAGCAATATTCTGCCATCCAGAAGGAACTGGTCTCTTATGCCGATAAGATGCTGAAGCCAGGTGGGATGATCCTGTATTCCACCTGTACCTATTCTCCGGAGGAGGATGAGCAGACGGTGGAGAAGCTCTTAAAGCTTTCTTATGAGACTCAGCCACTGCCACTTTTTCCTGGAGTGGACCAGGGACATCCTGAGTGGACAGAGAGCCAGGATCCCTCTCTGGTCAATTGTAGAAGATTCTGGAACCACCGGGTGGAGGGAGAAGGCCAATTTGCAGCCCTCTTAAGAAAGCCAGAGGGTGGGCCTGAGTCCGACAGAGAGGAGACCGATTCTGTGGGACTTAGAATGGACGAAGATTCTAAGCAGTTAGAGAAAGCGAAAAAGAAAGCCGGGAAGAAAGCCAGGAGAAAGGACCGTGGCGGGAAGAAGATGGGGGAAGCAGAAAGTGGTATTACCGAAGAGATGAGACATTTCCTTAGTATGATCCCTTGGAAGTGGGACGAGAGTCAGATCATCTTTTTAACAGAGCGGGCTTATCTCCTTCCGAAGGGCCTTCCTGATCTTTCGGGTTTACGAGTCGTGCGGTCCGGACTTTATCTTGGGGACGTGAAGAAGAAGCGTTTTGAGCCAAGTCAGGCTCTTGCCATGGTATTGACGTCAGATGAGTTTTCGAATACTATATCGTTAGAAACCGATGATATTCGGACCAAGAAGTATTTGCGGGGTGAGACGATCACAGCGGACTGTCCTGACGGTTATGTCCTAGTCTGCCTGGAGCGCTGGCCGCTCGGCTGGGCGAAGTGCAGTCATGGACAGTTAAAGAATCGTTATAATCCTGGATGGAGAATGATGTAAATCTATGAAAAAAGTGCGACTTGATAAATATATCTGTCAGTCTACCATGCTGACAAGAAGCCAGGCTAAGGAGAAACTGAAAGCGGGAGCGGTTCGTGTGAACGACATCCTTGTTAAGAAGGCAGAGACCAAAGTCGACCCGGAGGCCGATCAGATTACTCTTGATGGTCGGTCCATTTCTATGACAGGGATGCGCTATTATCTTCTTAATAAGCCTCAGGGAGTCATCACGGCGACCAGGGATGATTCACAGAAGACGGTTATGGACTTGATTCATGAGCCGGTAAAAGACCTGGCACCTGTAGGAAGACTGGATAAGGATACGGAAGGTCTCCTTCTGATTACCAATGATGGTGCCCTGACCCACTCCCTTCTTTCTCCCAAAAAGCACGTGAATAAATGTTACTTTGCGGTCCTAGATGGACCGATTACCGAGGAAGATATCAAGGCATTTCGGGAGGGACTGGACATTGGAGATGAGAAGAAGACTCTGCCCGCGAAACTAGAATTGGCAGAGTTAGAGATGCTGACGGAGAGGGTTCGCAGTCTTTGTCGGGTGGATGATCAGGAGAAGTCAGAACTTACCCCGGTACTGATTACCATTCAGGAAGGCCGATACCATCAGGTTAAAAGGATGGCACAGGCGGTCGGAAACAATGTCGTCTACCTCAAGAGGATGTCCATGGGAGGATTGGTCTTAGACCCTTCCCTGGAGCCGGGAAGCTACCGAGAATTAAGTGAGCAGGAGCTGCAGCTTCTGCGTCTATGATGGGAGTTAAATTTAAGTTATGATAGAATACGAGGGCTTTCTGCCCATGAACCGAAAACAGATGCAGGAGAGAGGATGGGAGCAGGCGGACTTTGTCTATATCTGCGGAGACGCCTATGTAGACCATCCTTCTTTTGGATCAGCGATCATTACCAGACTGTTGGAGGCAAAGGGCTATAAGGTAGCCATGATTGCCCAGCCAGACTGGAAGGATGACGCCAGCATCACCGTGTGCGGAGAGCCGAGACTGGCCTTCATTATCTCAGCGGGCAACATGGATTCCATGGTGAATCATTATACATCCGCCAAGAAGAGAAGACATCAGGATGCCTACACACCTGGCGGCGGCTTCTCCAGACGGCCGGACCGGGCGACCATCGTCTACGGCAATCTGGTTCGAAAAACTTATAAGAAGACTCCGATTCTGATCGGAGGAATCGAGGCTTCCCTTCGCCGTATGGCCCATTACGATTACTGGAGTGATAAGGTGAAGAGGTCTATCCTTCTAGATTCTGGAGCAGATCTCCTTATGTACGGCATGGGGGAACACTCTATTGTCGAGATCGCAGATGCTCTGGACGCTGGAATCGATGTAAAAGATATCACATATGTCAGAGGAACGGTATTCAGGTGCCGCGATTTAGAAGACCTTAACAGTGAATATGAGCTCCTTCCAAGCTGGGATGAGATCAATGATTCCAAGGAGACCTTTGCAAAGAGTTATTACAAACAGTATATCAATACGGACCCGATTACCGCAAGAAGACTGGTGGAGCCTTACAAGAAGAAAGAGTATATCGTTCAGAATCCACCTTCACTTCCACTGACCATGGAGGAGATGGATGAGGTTTATGATCTTCCTTATATGAGGACCTATCATCCAAGCTATGAGAAGGAGGGCGGAGTTCCGGCAATCGAGGAAGTTCGTTTCTCACTAATCAGCAATCGAGGCTGTTTCGGAGGATGCAGTTTCTGTGCTCTGACCTTCCATCAGGGAAGAACCATTCAGGCCAGAAGCCATGAGTCTATCATCAAAGAGGCCAAGAAGATGATCAAAGATCCTCTCTTTAAGGGCTACATTCACGATGTCGGCGGCCCGACAGCAGATCTGAGACATCCAGCCTGCAAGAAGCAGCTGACCAAGGGAGTCTGTACCCATCGACAGTGCCTCTTCCCGAAACCATGTAAGAATCTGATTGTTGACCATGAGGATTATATCAAACTTTTAAGAGAGCTTCGAAGCCTTCCGGGAGTGAAGAAAGTCTTTGTCCGTTCCGGAATCCGTTTTGACTATGTCTTAGAAGATCATAAGTCGAATTTCTTAGAGGAACTCTGCAAATATCATATCAGCGGACAGCTTAAGGTAGCGCCGGAGCATATCTGCGATACCGTCCTTTCCCGCCTGGGCAAACCAGAAAATGCGGTCTTTGAACGTTTTGTCAAGAAGTATGAGCAGATGAATCAGCGTCTGGGATTAAAGCAGTATCTGGTTCCATATCTTATGAGTTCACACCCGGGTTCTACCTTAAAGGAAGCAATCGCCCTGGCAGAATATGTGCGTGATCTCGGCTATATGCCTGAGCAGGTTCAGGATTACTACCCGACACCAGGAACGGTATCTACCTGCATGTTCTACACGGGAATTGATCCAAGGAACATGACTAAGGTTTATGTTCCAAAGACCCAGCATGAGAAGAAGCTTCAGAGGGCGTTGATCCAGTACCGCAATCCGGATAATTATGACTTGGTAAAGGAAGCTTTATTCCGAGAGGGAAGAACAGATCTGATTGGGTTTGATCGCCACTGTCTGATTCCGCCGAGAAAGCCAAGGCATGGCTTCAAGGAACATCCTTCCAGAAAGAAGAAGCAGGAAGGCAAGAGTCAGGAACAGAGGACAGACCGTAAGAACGATGGAAGAAGAGAAGAACGCAGAAGCAATAGACGAGGTCAGAAATCGAACAGCAAGAGAGATGGATTTAAGGCTAAGAGCGGAGATAGATCTACCGGCAGAAGAAATGCAGGCGGCAGTAAAATAGGTCTTCGTCGCGGTCGAAAGGATAAAAAGAGCAGGTGATCTGTTGTGAAGATAGGAATTGTGACAGGTGCATCCTCCGGGATGGGTAAAGAATTTGTTAAGATGATACTGAATGAGAAGGAACCGCTGGATGAACTGTGGGTGATTGCCCGCAGGAGGGAGCGTCTAGAACACTGGCAGACCTGGTACACCAACCAGAAATTCCGCATTCTCGCCCTGGATCTTCAGAAGGAAGAAGATATAAAACAACTGGAGACAGAGCTGGAGGAGGCTTCTCCAGAAATCGACGTCTGTGTTCAGAGTGCTGGATTCGGTGTCATGGGGCAGATCGATGAGATTTCAAGAAAAGATCAGGCAGACATGGTCGATCTCAACTGCCGCAGCGTGGTGGAAGTGACCTCACTAGTCCTCCCTTACATGGTGCGCGGAGGTTCCATGATCTATATGGCAAGTGCAGCAGCATTTCTTCCTCAGCCAGGTTTTGCAGTTTACGCAGCCAGCAAGGCTTTTGTGTACAGCTATGTGAGAGCCCTGCAGTCTGAACGAAGAGACCTTAACATTACAGTCGTATGTCCGGGAGCAGTGAAGACAGAGTTCTTTAACAGGGCAGCGGCCAATAAACCACTTCCAGCATACAAGAAGATCGTGATGGCGAATCCATGCAAGGTCGTAAAGCGGGCATGGAAGGATAACCAGAAGGGGAAGAAGATATCGGTATACAGCCCGATCATGCGGGCTTTCCGTGCGGTGGTTAAAATTATTCCACACAGTATTTTTCTCCCATTTATTAACAGAAAGGAAGCAGACCGTTGAGAGAAATCAAAGTGACAAAAGGTATGGAAGGGCAGCGGATGGAGAGAGTTCTCATGAGATATCTTCCCAAGGCTTCCAAGGGTTTCCTCTACAAGATGCTTCGCAAGAAGAATATCAAGTTAAATGGTGCTAAGGCGGCAGGCAATGAGAAACTTTCTGCTGGGGACCTTATCGCCATCTATTTTTCGGATGAGACCATTCAGAAATTTCAGGGAGATGAAGGCGATTTAGGCGCGAGAGCGCTGGGCAGTAAGACAGAAGACATCTCCTCCAACACTCCTAGTAGAAGGAGATCTGTTCCTGCAAAAAAGAGTCCTCTAAGAGATCAGGTGAAGATCCTTTATCAAGATGATGAGATTATGGCACTTCATAAACCGGCAGGACTCTTAAGTCAGAGGGCACATGTGGAGGATGATTCCTTAAATGATGTCCTGCTTGATCTCTTGATGGATCAGGGCCTTGTGACTAGGGAATCCCTTACCCTGTTTCGCCCATCCATTGCAAACCGCTTAGACCGGAATACCAGCGGGATTGTTCTCTGCGGCTTGACCACTAGGGGACTTCAGAAACTATCCAAGCTATTAAGAGATAGGGAGGCTGAGAAATATTACCTCTGTCTGGCAGCCGGGCGGATCGAGAGAGATCAGCATATCCGGGGATATCTGTTAAAAGATGAGAAGAAGAATCAGGTTTCTATCTCTAAGACAAAGCAGGCAGGTGCCTCATATATTGAGACAGAATATCAGGTATTAAGCAGGGGAAGGGATGCCTCTCTGTTAAAGGTTCACCTGATTACGGGTAAGAGTCATCAGATTCGTGCCCACCTTGCTTCTGTCGGACATCCAGTTTTAGGTGACTATAAGTATGGAGACCGCAGAAGAAATGATGCGATTAAGAGAAGGAATCAGGTGTCCTTCCAGCTGCTCCATAGTTATGAATTTATTGCAAAAGATCCAGAAGATCCTGAGGGAGAGAGGCTTCATGTGATGGATCCCCTTCCTGAAGTTTTTCATCAGGTTATGAAAGACCTGGGAGTAGCTATGCCAAGGGAGATAAATTAGATGGCAACTTGGAATTCCAGAGGACTGAGAGGTTCCCTTTTAGAAGAGATGGTAAACTATACCAACGAGAAATATCGGCAGAAGGGCCTGGCCTTGATTCAGAAGGTCCCTACTCCGATTACTCCCGTTCGGTTTGATAAGGATTCAAGGCATATCACCTTGGCTTATTTCGAGAAGAAATCTACCGTCGATTATATTGGAGCAGTTCAGGGAATCCCCGTCTGCTTTGATGCCAAGGAATCTGCGACGGATACCTTTCCCATGCAGAACATCCATGAGCACCAGCTGAACTTCATGAGGGACTTTGAGGCACAGCAGGGGGTCAGTTTCCTTCTGATCTACTTCACACACAAAAATGAGTGCTACTACATGAGGTATCGAGAGCTGAAAAAGTATGTCGACCGGATTGAAGAAGGACATGCCAAGCATTTCAAATATGAGGAACTCTCACCGCAGTACTTTGTGAAAAATAGCGGGGGCGTGATGATTCACTATCTCCCACAGATCCAGCTCGATCTTTCGGAGAGAGGATAGTGTGCCAAGCAGCCGGCACGATTCGCTGTTGACGTATAAGAATTGATTAGATATAATATAACGATGTGGTAATTAGCTGATTTGGCCTTCACGTGAGGAGAAGAAGGCCTTGTATAGTATGAGGGGTGAATGTTTTGATCAACAGTATGACAGGTTTTGGGCGAGGAGAAGCTCAGTCAGAGGACCTAAAAGTAGTAGTGGAACTTAAAGCAGTTAATCATAGATACTGTGATTTGAATTTTAAAATTCCGAAGAAACTGAATTACGCGGAGCCTGCCATGCGCAATCTCTTAAAGAAGAGGGTTACCAGAGGTAAGATTGACGCATTTATTACTTGTGAGAATCTTTCAGAGAAGGCGGAGAATATCGCTCTCAACGAAGGGGTCGCTAAGGGTTATTATCAGGCTATGTGTCAGATGTCAGAAGTTCTTGGAATTAAGAACGATGTGACGGTCATGGGCCTTTCCAGATTCCCTGAGGTGATCAGTGTCACAGAGGAAGAGATGGACCAGGAGCAGACTTGGGCGGTTGTAAATGAGGCGATCGAGAAGGCTTTAGAGAAGTTCAATGAAGCCCGTGCCATCGAGGGTGATCATCTTGCACAGGATCTTTTCGGAAAGTTAGATGAGATGGATACCGCCCTTACTGCAATTGAGGAGAGATATCCTCAGATTGTGAGCGAGTATCGCAGCCGTCTAGAAGACAAGGTTCAAGAGCTTTTGGAGGATTCTACGCTCGATGAATCCAGAGTGGCAGCGGAGGTTGTCCTCTATGCAGATAAGATTTGTGTTGATGAGGAGACTGTCAGACTTCACAGTCATATTGACAGCATGAGGGCTGAGTTAAAGAAGGGCGGAGCTATTGGAAGAAAGCTTGACTTCATCGCTCAGGAGATGAACCGTGAGGCGAATACCATTCTTTCAAAGACTAACGATAAGGCTACCGCTGATCTGGCGATTGACTTAAAGACAGTGATCGAGAAGATTCGTGAGCAGGTTCAGAATATCGAGTGATTATTATGGCTCAGTTTATTAATATAGGTTTTGGAAATATGGTTAACACCGATAAGATTGTTTCCATTGTCGCGACCGATGCAGCCCCGATTAAGAGGATGATTCAGAGTGCGAGAGATGACAGCAGAGCTGTCGACGCCACCTGTGGCAGAAGGACAAGAACAGTACTTGTCATGGAGAGCGGTCATATGGTATTATCGGCGTTGACAACTGATACGATTGCACTGCGGTGCCGTGCTGGGGAGACCTCCGAGGAGAAGACGGGGGAGAAACAGGTGCCACAAAGCCGTGAAAAACAGGGAGAATGACATGAATAATAAAGGAACATTAGTAGTAATCTCCGGATTTTCCGGTGCCGGAAAAGGAACGGTATCCAAGGCACTGGTTGAGAGGTACGGATACAGTTTATCTATCTCTGCTACGACAAGACAGCCTCGTGAGGGGGAGCTTGACGGAAGAGAGTATTTCTTTAAGACAGAAGAAGAATTTGTGAATCTGATCGAGCAGGACGGCTTTATCGAACATGCTAAGTATGTTGAACACCGTTATGGGACACCGAGAAAGTATGTAGAAGATGAGCTTGCAACAGGACATGTTGTAATCCTTGAGATTGAGGTTCAGGGTGCTATGAACATCAAGAGACAGTACCCAGATGCAGTGCTGATCTTTATCACCACACCGTCCGCACAGTCCTTAAAAGAGAGGCTGATCGGAAGAGGTACTGAGACTCAGGAAGTAGTTGATAAGCGTATGAAGAGAGCTGCCGAGGAGGCTGACAGCATCAAGGAGTACGATTACATCGTGGTCAATGAGTTCCAGAAGCTTGATGAGTGTACCAACACCATTCATCAGATCGTTGAGGACCAGACACACAAGGTGTCTAATAATGCAGAATTTATCGCAAGCCTGAAGGAAGGCCTCGGTCATTTAGAGTAATCAGCAGTGGCAGCTGCTATTCACTATAGATTATCTATTGTTTGCTATCGATATTGAAAGGAGCACTTATGTTACATCCATCTTATACAGAACTTATGGAAAAGATTAATCCAGATTATAATGGCGGAGAAGATCCGCTTGACGTCAACCGTTATTCTATCGTCATCGCCTGCGCTAAGAGAGCAAGACAGATCATCGACGAGAGATACAAAGCAGCAGAGAAAGATAAGAACGCAGTTGCTAGTGTAAAGCTTGAAAAGCCACTCTCCATCGCAGTCAGAGAGCTTTACAGCGGGGATATCAAGATTATTCCAGATACTCAGGAAGAGGAATTCGCAGATCAGATCGATTTCGATGAGCCATTTGAGGAAGTTGATGATGCGATCCATGAGATGGGCGATCCACTCGAGCAGTAATCAATCAGAGAAATCCGGAGGTATTGCTTTACGCAATGCCTCTTTTTTGTCAAGCATGCAGGTGAACTGCCAGTGGCTGCCCATTTTGTTTATCGCATCGCTTTTGTCATACGGTAACACAAAAGTAAGAGAGAAAAAGAGTGAAATTCTTCCGTCTTGACGGGCTTTCGGGCAGAGGTTAGAATAGTTATAACATTATGGAAAGGACAATAATCATATGAGATGTATAGATTTATTAGGAGAACTTGATTATCAGTGTCTGCAGGGTGATGTCAACGTGGAGGTCAGTGCAGTCATTAATGACTCCAGAAAGATTGAGGAGGGCTGCCTCTTCCTCTGTATCAAGGGAGCTTCTTTTGATGGCCATGACTTTGCAGGTCAGGCAGCCAAACAGGGAGCGAAGGTTCTGGTAGTGGAGCATCCAGTAGAGGTGCCAGAGGATGTGACAGTCATCCAGGTGCCAGATTCCAGATATGCGATGGCTCTGATTTCTGCTGCATGGTTTGGATATCCTGCCAGAGAGCTTAAGGTAGTGGCTATTACAGGAACTAAGGGTAAGACCACAACTTCCTACATGATTCGTGCACTCTTAGAGAGTCTGGGCCTTAAGGTCGGAGTCATTGGTACTATCGAAGTATTAATCGGAGATGAGCACATCTCTGTCAATAACACCACCCCAGAGTCTTATGATATTCATAAGTACTTCCGTCAGATGGTTGACGGGGGTTGTGACGTTGTTGTCATGGAGGCATCTTCTCAGGGATTTAAGTTAGACCGTACTGCTGGTATCGAGTTCGATTACGGTCTCTTTACCAACATCAGTCCAGACCATATCGGACCGAATGAGCATAAAGATTTTGCAGAGTACCTTTCCTGCAAGGCTAAACTTTTCAATCAGAGCAAGAAGGCATTTGCTAACATAGATGATGAGCATTTTGCAGAGATTACTGCCAATGCTACTTGTCCTATCGAGACATTTGGTGAGAATCCAAAGGCAGACCTGGCTGCATCTGATGTTCAGCTGACCAGAGATACGGATTTCCTTGGTGTTGATTTCACAGTGCAGGGTAAGCTAAACGGAAGAATCACCTGCGGTGTCCCTGGGGAGTTCAATGTTCACAATGCCTTAGGTGCTATCTGTATTGCCGCTGAGTTCGGAGCAGATGTCGATCAGATCAACAAGGTCTTAAGACATTTCACCGTAAAGGGTCGTGTACAGATTATCCCTACCGGCTATGATTACACCCTGATTGTCGATTATGCCCACAATGCAGTCGCTTTAGAGAGTATTTTAGAGACATTGCGTGCCTACAAGCCTCATCGTCTGATCAGTCTCTTTGGCTGCGGCGGAAACCGCTCTAAGCTTCGTCGTTATGAGATGGGCGAGGTTTCTGGAAAGATGGCAGATTATACTATTATCACTTCCGATAACCCTCGATTTGAGGAACCACAGGCGATCATCGATGACATTCTTATAGGAATGAAGAAGACAGATGGTAAGTATAAGACCATCATCGATCGCCATGAAGCGATCTCTTATGCTATGCATAATGCAGAGCCTGGAGACATTGTTGTTCTCGCAGGTAAAGGCCATGAGACTTATCAGGAGATTAAGGGTAAGAAATATCACATGAGCGAGGAAGAGATTGTCGCAGATGTACTTGCCGGCAAGTATTGATTGATGCAGTGAGAAGCAGCTTATAGACAGCAGAAAGAACTACATTACCGAAAGGAGAACGGCGGTTCCTCCCACAGGCAAGCCTGTGGGTTTCCCCGCCTAACCATTTATGACAGATTTATATGCAGATATTATTATAGATATCACACATGAGGCACTTGACAGGGTATTCGAATACCGAGTGCCTCTGTCTTTGTCTCTTGACCTTCGTGTGGGAGACCGGGTGAGGATTCCTTTCGGCAGTAATAATCATCTGCAGGAGGGCTACATCATATCCTTCCACGAGGAGCCAGTCTATGACCCGGACAGGATCAAGGAGATTGATTCTAAGGTATCGGACAGCATCAGTGTGGAGGGCAATCTGATTCAGGTGGCCTTCTTCCTTCATAAATATTATGGAGGATCTATGGCACTGGCGCTTCGGACGGTCCTTCCGGTGAAGACAAAGATGAAGTTAAAACTAGATACCGTCTATTCCCTGGCACTGCCGAAAGAGGAGGCAGAGTCTTTTCTGGAGGATTGCCAGCGCAGGCATTACACGGCAAAGGCGCGCCTCATGAAGGCTCTGTTAGATCGTGGACCTATGGAAAAGGGTATTCTCGAAAAGGAGATGAAGATCTCAGCCAAGATGCTGCGGGAGTTCACTGAGAAGAAGATACTGGAAGCCAAGGAGAAGGTACATTACCGCAATCCATGGTCTGCTCTGAAGCAGCTTCCCAGTCGTCTTCCCCTCAATGAGGAGCAGAGGAAGGCAGTGGATCAGGTGATTAGTGACTTCCGTCAGGGAATCCGGAAGACATACCTTCTTCACGGAGTGACAGGAAGTGGTAAGACAGAGGTCTATCTGGCGCTGATTGAGGAGATGCAGCGGCAGGGCAGGCAGTCTATCGTACTGATCCCTGAGATTTCGCTGACCTATCAGACCGTCAAGCGATTCTATGAGCGCTTTGGGGACCGCATCGCGGTGATTCATTCCAAGATGTCTAAGGGGGAGAAGTCAGATGCTTATGCCCGCATGAGTCATGGAGATGTCGACGTAGTGATTGGAGCCCGGTCTGCTCTTTTTGCACCGCTTGATCACCTGGGCCTTATCGTGATTGATGAGGAACATGACAATGCCTATAAGAGTGACCACACGCCTAAGTATCATGCCAGAGAGACGGCGAGCTACCGTGCTGAGATTTCCGATGCCAGTCTTGTTCTGGGTTCGGCAACCCCTTCCATTGAATCTTTTTATCGGGCAAAGGCTGGTCAGTATCAGCTCTTGACTTTAAAAGAGCGCGCAGGCAATGCGGCTCTTCCCGCAGTAGAGATTGTGGATCTTCGAGAGGAGTTCCGAAAGGGCAACCGATCCATATTTTCGGAGAAGATGCATACAGCTATTGAGGAGAGACTGGCTAAGAAAGAGCAGGTTATGCTTTTCCTTAATCGGAGAGGCTTTGCAGGTTTTGTCTCCTGTCGTTCCTGCGGCAGCGTTATTAAGTGTCCACACTGCGACGTCTCCCTGACCTATCATAGGGATTACCGAAAGGGAGCTGTGCTTCGCTGTCATTATTGCGGATACGAGACGCCTTATGTTCGCCGGTGCCCGGAATGTGGCAGCGATCATGTGGCGGGATTTGGACTGGGAACCGAGAAGGTGGAGGCAGCCCTTCATCAAGAATTCCCGGGAGCTAGAACCCTAAGAATGGATGCGGATACGACTAGAAGAAAGCATGCCCACGAGGAGATCCTTAAGACATTTGCTTCTGGAGAGGCGGATATTCTGATTGGAACACAAATGATCGTGAAGGGTCATGATTATCATAATGTAACTTTAGTTGGAATTCTGGCGGCAGATTTGTCCTTGAATGAGAATAATTACCGAAGCGGAGAGATTACTTTTCAGCTTCTCTGTCAGGCGGCTGGAAGAGCAGGAAGAGGAGAGAAAGAGGGGCAGGTAATCGTGCAGACCTATCAGCCAGATCACTACGCGATCAAGGCTAGTGTCAGTCAGGATTATCAGGAATTCTATCAGCAGGAGATCGCCTTCCGTCAGCTGATGTCTTATCCACCGTGTACTCATCTGATGTCGATTCTGATTACCAGCGGGGATGAATCCCAGGCAATTTTAGCGAGACAGCGGATTACCATCATGCTGCAGAGAAGTCAGGACGGAAGGGAGACGCCGGTTGAGATTTTAAGCCCGCAGTCGGCAAGGATTTCCAAGGTCAAGGATATCTATCGACAGGTGATTTATCTAAAACATTCCAAGTCGGAAGTCCTGACCAATCTAAAGGACCGGTTGGAGCCAGTGCTGGGTAATCATCCTCTCTTCGCAGGAATTGAAGTTGGATTTGATATGGATCCGACCAACATGATTTGAGACTCTTTACGACAAAGATATTGCATGATATAATCGCAGTTTAGAGAATAGCGCATAGAATCTAGGTAAGGAGCAGCAGGACAATACGGCTCAGGTGGAAGGTCAGCTATCAAAATAGCTTATTTAGCACTGAGAGATATCATGCCTGAACAGACAAGAAGAAGATTAATGATAGATTATGGAGGAAGAAAATATATGGCAATTCGACAGTTGAGAATTATTGGCGATCCAATACTTAATAAAGTATGTAAACCAGTTAAAGAGATGACACCACATCTAAAAGAGCTTGTGGACGATCTGTTTGACACCATGTATGAGGAGAAGGGTGTTGGCCTTGCAGCTCCTCAGGTTGGTGTCTTAAGAAGAATCTGCGTTATCGACGTTATGGATGGAGATCCAATCTGCTTAGTGAATCCAAAGGTGATTGAGTCCGATGGAGCACAGACTGATGAGGAAGGATGTCTTTCTGTTCCAGGCAAATGTGCGCTGGTAACTCGTCCGAACCATGTGGTAGTTGAGGCATTTGACCGTGATATGAACCCAATCCGTGTGGAAGGAGAGGAACTTCGCGCAAGATGTATTCTCCATGAGATGGACCATCTCGATGGTATTCTCTATGGACAGAGAGCAAGCGAGCCATACCGTGATATCGACGTAGATGATGAGAATTGGGAAGAGGAAGAATGAGAGTAGTTTATATGGGTACGCCGGACTTTGCAGTTCCGGCACTGGACGGATTAATTAAGCATCATGATGTGATTGCAGTTGTGACACAGCCGGATAAACCGAAGGGACGAGGCAAGAAGATGGCTTACTCTCCAGTGAAGGAGAGAGCGTTAGAAAGTGAGATTCCAGTGCTGCAGCCAGTGAAGGTCAGAGAGGAGACCTTTGTTGAAAAACTTAGAGAGCTGAATCCAGACATTATTGTGGTTGCTGCATTTGGTCAGATTCTCACAGAGGATCTTTTAAATATTCCAAAGTATGGATGCGTCAATATTCACGCATCTCTTCTTCCAAAATACCGTGGAGCTGCCCCTATCCAGTGGGTAATCATTGACGGTGAGAAGGAGACTGGAATTACCATCATGCACATGGCGAAAGGCCTGGATACGGGAGATATGATTCTTCAGGAAGTGGTACCGATTGATCCTAAGGAGACCGGAGAGTCTCTTCATGATAAATTAGCAGCCACAGGAGGACCGCTCTTACTTAAGGCGCTGGACCTCTTAGAGCAGGGAACCGCACCGAGAGTTCCTCAGGACGATTCCAAGAGCTGCTATGCAAAGATGCTGACCAAGGATTTAGGTCATATCGACTGGTCTAAGTCTGCGGTAGAGATTGAGCGCCTGATCAGAGGCCTGAATTCCTGGCCGAGTGCCTATACCTACTATGCAGGTAAGATGTTAAAAATCTGGGATGCAGATGTTGTAAAATCAGAGTCAGACGCAGCGCCGGGAACGGTAATCGCAGCCGATAAGCATTCCATCACGGTGAATACCGGAAAAGATGCACTGATCTTGAGAGAAGTTCAGATGCAGGGTAAGAAGAGGATGAAGGTGGACGCTTTCCTTCGTGGACATAATGTTCAGGCAGGAGAGGTTCTCGGAGAGTAGAAAGGATGACAGTATGGCGGAGCAGGCAGATATGAGAATGGCGGCACTCGATACACTCATGGCAGTGGATAAGGGTGAGAGGAGACTGGATCAGGCAGTCTCTGATGTGCTGGTGCAGAATCAGTTCGCCCCGAGACGAGACCGCGCTTTCTACCGGAGGATCTGTGAGGGCGTGACGGAGAGGAAGATCTACTTAGATTATGTGATTGATCATTATTCCAGCCGCCCTGTAAGGAAATGTAAACCTTTGATTCGGAGCCTTTTGCGAATGTCCGCCTATCAGATCCTTTTTATGGATGTCAGAGATGCGGCAGCCTGTAATGAGGCAGTCAAGATTGCCAAGAAGAGACATTTCCGAAATTTATCCGGATTTGTAAATGGCCTTCTTAGAACAATCTCAAGGGAGAAGGAGAATCTGCCGGTTCCAGACCGGGCAAAGAATTGTGAAGAGTATTACTCAGTTATGTATTCTATGCCAGCCTGGATTGTTCGTCTTCTGTTAAAACAATATGGTGAAGAAGAGACAGGAATCATCTTAAAGGCGATGGAAGAGACCAGCCCTTTAAGTATCCGAGTCAATGAGAATAAGATCACAAAGGAAGAACTCACTAAGAAGTTAGAGTTAGAAGGGGTCACTGTGGCACCAGGGGAATATTCTCCATATGCCTTAAGGCTTTCTGGAGTGGATTTCCTTGAAAAACTGCCTAGCTTCCGAGAGGGAGATTATCTGGTCCAGGATGAGAGTTCCATGCTGGTCGCTGAGATTGCGGGAGTTAAGAAGCAGGATCAGATTCTTGATCTCTGCAGTGCTCCGGGCGGCAAGACCTTCGACTGCGCTCAGATGGCCAGAGAGGGTCACGTCACAGCAAGAGATCTGACAGAGTACAAGACGGATCTTCTGATGGAGAACAAAGATCGTCTCGGCTTTACTAATGTGACAGTAGAATGCCGAGATGCGACCGAGTTCGACCAGGAGTCTGAGAAAGCCATGGACCTTGTGATTGCAGATCTTCCCTGCAGCGGTCTTGGCGTGATGGGAAGGAAGAATGATATCCGTTATAATCTGTCAGAAGATCAGCTGGCAAGTCTGGTCAAGCTGCAGAGACAGATTCTAACGAATGCCTGTCGGTATGTGAAACCGGGCGGAACTTTGATCTATTCCACATGCACATTGAATCGGGAGGAGAACCAGGTCAATGCAGCATGGATAGAAGATAATACACCACTTAAGCTAGACTCAATCGAGGAGGACCTGCCAGAAAAACTTCGCGGAAGAACAGGAAAGCAGGGATATCTGCAATTGGTTCCTGGAAAAGATTCCTGTGACGGTTTCTTTTTGGCAAAGTTTAAGAGGCCCCTTGAGGGTTCGTGAGTGGGAAGATGTGAGGAGTAATTATGGCTCAGTGGAATGATCTGAGATCTATGAATATGGAAGAACTGACGGAAGCTCTGGTCCGTCAGGGAGATAAGAAGTTCAGGGCAAAGCAGATTTACGGATGGGTTCATCAGAAGCTTGTTCGCGACCCTTCTGAGATGACTAATGTTCCAGGGAAATGTATCAGTAAGCTTCTGGAGGATCATCCCTGGTATGGAGTCAAACAGGTCGAAAGATACATCTCTAAGATTGATGGGACCGAGAAGTTCGTATTTGAATTGTATGACGGCAATCTGATTGAGAGTGTTCTCATGCGATACCATCACGGCAACTCAGTATGCATTTCCTCCCAGGCGGGGTGCAGGATGGGCTGTAGATTCTGTGCATCTACTCTCTTAGGGCTTTCAAGAAATCTGTATCCGTCAGAGATGCTGGATCAGATTTACGCGATCTCGCGTGCTACAGGAGAGAGAGTCTCCCACGTTGTTGTGATGGGTACGGGGGAACCGCTGGATAATTACGAAGCCTTAGGAAGATTTCTTGAGATGATTTCGGACGATAAGGGTCTTAACATCAGCAGGAGAGACCTGACGGTTTCCACCTGTGGAATCGTACCGAATATTTATCATTTTGCGGAAGATTATCCTCAGGTGACGCTTGCCATCTCCTTACATGCGCCGAACGATGAGAAGCGCCGAAAGCTGATGCCGATCGCCAATAAGTACACGATCAGTGAATTGATGGAAGCGGCAAGGTATTATGTGAATAAGACAAGCCGAAGGATTACCTTCGAGTATAGTCTGGTGAAAGATCAGAATGACAGCAGGGAGGATGCTAGAGAGCTGATTGATCTGGTAAGCGGACTTAACTGTCATGTTAATCTGATTCCAGTCAACCCGATTAAAGAGAGAGACTACAGACAGTCCGAGCAGGACCATGTACAGCACTTTAAACGGATGTTAGAGAAAGAACATATTCAGGTCACCGTCCGAAGAGAGATGGGCCGTGACATTCAGGCAGCCTGCGGTCAGCTCCGCAAGGCTTATAAAGAGAGGAGGGACGAACAATGATATCATATGGCATGACAGATATCGGTAAAAAGAGATCTATGAATCAGGATTATCTATTCTATTCCGATAAGCCGATTGGACCTTTCCCGAATCTTTATATCGTGGCAGATGGTATGGGAGGACATAAGGCTGGAGACAAAGCCTCGTCTTATGCCGTGACACGGTTTGTAGAATTAGCTAAGCATGTGAGAAAGAGGATTCCCTTCCTTATGATGGAGGAGGTGATCTCCCAGGTGAATGAGGAGGTCTATAAGCTTTCTGAGAAGGAAGAACAGTATGCAGGCATGGGAACCACGATGGTTGCCGCCACGATACTTGATGGTAAGGTGTATGTCATGAATATCGGTGACAGTCGTCTTTATTGCTATCGTGCTAAAGATCAGAATATAAAGCAGCTGACCTTGGATCACTCTCTCGTGGAGGAATTGATTCGTGCAGGTGAGCTCGAGCGCAGTGAAAGCCGTAATCATCCACAGAAGAATATCATTACCAGAGCAATCGGTGTGTCAGGAGAGGTGAATCCAGACTTCTTTATGGAAGATCTGGAGGAGGGAGACCGTATCTTGTTGTGTTCCGACGGACTCTCCAATATGGTGGATGATGAAAAGCTTGGTTGTATCCTGAGAGACTCGGAGAATCCTGAGAGGGCATGTGCGGAGTGTATCGATGAAGCGCTGTTCTTCGGAGGAATCGACAATATTGCTGTGGTTATCGCACAGTATGATGGGGGGCGTGAGCTGTGTTAGAACGCGGAACAATGTTAGATAGACGTTATGAGATTCTCGAACACATTGGCTCCGGTGGAATGGCCGACGTTTATAAGGCGATCGATCACAATCTGAATCGATTTGTTGCAGTAAAACTGCTCCGTCAGGAATTTAATGATGATGAGAATTTTGTTAAAAAGTTTTTAGCAGAAGCAAGATCAACCGCAGTGCTGTCTCATCCGAATATTGTCAATATCTATGATTCTGGTGAGGATGATGGATTACACTTTATTATCATGGAGCTTGCCAGCGGCATGACCTTAAAGCAGTATATCCGAAGATACGGAAGACTCAGTGTGAGGGAGACCGTAGACTTTTCTCTTCAGATTGCCAGTGCGATTCAGGCGGCACATGAGCACAATATCATTCATCGTGATATCAAACCGCAGAACATCCTGGTATCAGACAGTGGAAAAGTTAAGGTCACTGATTTTGGAATCGCAAGAATTGCATCCGGAGAGACCAAGTCCGCAGAGACGATGGGGTCTGTCCATTACATTTCCCCAGAGCAGGCAAGGGGCGGATATACCGATAAGCGGACGGATATCTATTCTTTAGGTATCACAATGTATGAGATGGCAACTGGAAGAGTGCCATTTGAGGGAGAGAACAGCGTCTCGATTGCGATTATGCATCTTCAGTCAGAGATTGTTCCTCCAAGAAAGCTTTTTCCGGATATCCCAGTAAGTCTAGAGAATATTATTCTCAAATGTACTCAGAAACAGCCGGAACTTAGATATCAGAGTGCAGCGGAGCTGATTGCAGATTTGGACAGAGTCTTCACTTCACCGGATGGAGACTATGTATATATTGAGAAAATGATTGACGATTCCCCGACAGATATCTGGACTAAGGATGAGATCAATCAGAAACTGAAGGAGAAGAGGGCGGAGGGACCTGATAAGAATCATACTTCCAAGCGACCGAATCCAGTCATAGAAGAAGAGGAGGAACATCCGGAGGAGGATGCCACTTCTACGAAGATGCAGAGGCTGATTAGAGGTATCATTGCTGTTCTGGTGGTTCTCATTGTGGCAGTTGTAATTTACCTTATGATCAATGCCTCCAAGCTGTTCCATTTTGGAGAGAGCACGACAACGGAGGAGCAGGTGGAGACCACAACCGAAGCAAGCTTCGTCATCATGCCAGATCTGAAAGGCAAGACCAAAGACGAAGCAGCTCAGGCTTTAAACAATATTGGACTTCAGGCTGAGTTTGTCTATGAAAAAGGAACGGATGAGAACACGGATGAGCTTATTGTGAAGAAACAGCAGTATGGTGTTGGAAGCAATGTAGTATCCGGCAGCAGAGTGGAAGTTACCCTTGGTAAGAGTAAGTCAGCGGAAAGTACCACGATAGCACAGAGAATTGAGGTACCTACTCTGGTCAATATGAAGGCCAGCGATGCAGAAAAACTTCTCAAGGAGAAGGGGCTTGCTGTGAGAAAGGCTTATAAGACCAGTGATACTGTGAAAGAAGATTATATTATCAAGCAGAACCCTAAGGGAGGCACTACAGTTAACCATGGATTCGTTGTGACAGTCACAATCAGCCTGGGAGTTTCTAAAGTAGAGGTTCCATCTCTTTCTGGTATGTCTCAGGGTGATGCGGAGCATGAGCTTGAGAGAGTAGGCCTTAAATTAGGCGATGTAAATAGCGGTTACAGCGGAGATGTCGGAGTCGGCGATGTCTTTAAGCAGAGTGTTGCACCCGGAACCATGGTAAAGAAAGGTTCTGAGGTTGGCGTTACAGTCAGCATTGGAGAGGAAGATACCTTCTCTTATCAGGGTGAAGTGACGATTGACCAGTCACCGTTCTCAGGTGATGAGTCAGGTTCTGTCCGCTTAGAACTGGAGCAGGGAGATTATAAGAAGACATTCTTCAATGAGACAGGTCTGACCAAAGAAGACTTCCCGATGACACAGGACTTTGATGGAAAGAAGGAAGGCGATGCGGTCGTTCACATGTATGTGAATGGTGATCTGTATCAGTCTTTCGATGTAAAAGTCCAGGCGATTGTGGATTAAGTTTGGGAAATATCAAAGTAAGGAGGATTCATGACTGGAAAGATATTAAAGGGCGTCGGAGGATTTTATTACGTTTATGCGGATGATTCTAAGATTTACGAGTGCAGAGCGCGCGGGATCTTCCGCAACAAGAAGATGAAACCATGTGTTGGAGATACGGTGGAGATTGATGTGATCTCCCAGGATGATCTCACGGGAAATCTTGTTAAAATACATCCGCGTAAGAATCAGCTGATCAGACCTTTAGCTACTAATGTCGACCAGGCATTGGTCCTCTTTGCCATTCATGAGCCGGAGCCGGACTTTCATCTTCTGGACCGATTTGTGATTATGATGGAGCAGCAGGAGATTCCAGTGATCCTCTGTTTTAACAAGATGGATCTTGCCAGAGAAGGGGAGCAGGAGCAGATTACTCAGGATTATCGCAATAGTGGTGTCAAGGTAGTATTTGAGTCCACCAAGACTCAGGAAGGCATCGAAGAGCTCAAACAGATGCTTATTGGGAAAACCACTGTGATGGCAGGCCCCTCTGGTGTTGGCAAATCATCCACCTTGAATTGTCTGGGTGCAGACAAGACGATGGAGACTGGTAAAGTCAGCCAGAAGATTAAGAGAGGACGTCATACTACCCGTCATTCTGAGCTGATTCGTGTTATGGATGATACTTATCTGATGGATACACCTGGATTTAGTTCTCTTTATCTGGCAGGGATTGAGAAAGAAGATCTGCGTTTTTACTTCCCAGAATTCGAGCCTTATGAGAATCGATGCCGCTTTAACGGCTGTGTTCATATCCATGAGCCGGATTGTGCGGTAAGAGAAGCACTAGAGAAGGGAGAGATCAGTCAGAGAAGATATGATGATTACTGTCTCTTCTATGAGGAATTAAGTCAGATTAAGAAGTGGTAACTAGATAAGATAAGGGAGTTAATCATGAGAATATTAATCATCAGTGGTGGTTCGCTGAACGAGGAATTTGCAAAAGATTTTCTGAAACTTCGGGAGGGCGGGAGAGCCTACGACCGACGAATCGCAGCGGATTCAGGATTGGATTCCTATGAGAAACTGGGAATTTTACCGACCGATGTGCTTGGGGATTTTGATAGTTTAAAGAATCGTGAGCTTCTCGAAAAATGTCAGAATGAGGATATCGGAATTCGGACTTATCCCGTAAGGAAAGATTATACTGATACTCATATCGCACTGAAATTTGCCATGGAGCTGATTGAACAAGATCGAAAGGCAAGAGGAACCAGTGAGGAAGAGTACGGGGAAGATCTGGTGGAATTACTGGGAGCAACGGGAACCCGATTGGACCACACTATGGCTAATATCGGACTTCTTTCCAAGATGGCGGAACATGGAATCATCGCAAAGATTTATGATGCCAATAACCAGATCTCCTTTTGGCACGGACCAAAGACTCTTACCATAGAGAGAGAAGAGGACTTTAAGTACATTTCCTTGATTCCCTGCAGTAGGGAAGTGACAGGAATTACTTTAAAAGGATTCTCCTTTCCACTAGAGGATGCCAGCTTGGGAAGATATGAGAGTATGGGAATCAGCAATGAGATTGTGGACCCGAGGGCTCAGCTCTCTTTTGATTCCGGAGAATTACTATTGATTCGTTCCAGAGATTAATCGACAAAAATTAATAATAATTAATGATAGAAAATGGAAGCTATCATCTCGTGATTTACATGAGCTGATATGCTTCCATTTTTATGTTAGATTCCTATCTATATGACTACGATGACAGCCATATCATCTATATGAAATGATTATACGTTAAACTTAAAAAGTACAACGTCGCCGTCCTGCATCACATACTCTTTACCCTCAGAGCGGACAAGTCCTTTCTCTCTGGCAGCAGACATGGAGCCGTTTGCGATAAGATCGTCGTAGCTGATAACATCAGCCTTGATGAATCCACGCTCGAAGTCGGAGTGAATCTTTCCGGCAGCCTGTGGAGCCTTGGTTCCTTTCTTGATTGTCCATGCCCTTGACTCAGTAGGACCAGCTGTCAGGTAGGAGATCAGTCCAAGAAGGGAATAGCTTGCCTTGATTAGTTTGTCAAGGCCAGACTCTTTTAAGCCAAGGTCCTCTAAGAAGACAGCTTTCTCATCGTCGTCGAGCTCAGAAATCTCCTGCTCGATCTCAGCACTTACTACGAATACCTCTGCATCGCATGTCTTCGCATATTCTCTAACTTTATTAACGTACTCGCTGGAAGCACCATCGTCTGCAAGGTCATCCTCTGCAACGTTGGCAGCGAAGATTACTGGTTTTGCAGTCAGAAGGTTGCACTCATCTAAGAGAGCCTGCTCGTCCTCATCTTTTGTCTCAAAAGTCTTAGCCAGATGGCCTTCCTCAAGATATGATTTCACTTTCTTTAAGAATTCTACTTCTGCAGCAATCTTCTTGTCATTGTGAGCAGCTCTGGAGTTCTTGGCGATTCTTCTGTCTAATACTTCAATATCAGCGAAGATTAACTCGAAGTTGATGGTCTCGATGTCACGCAGTGGGTCGATGGATCCGTCAACATGAATGATGTTGGTATCTTCGAAGCAGCGAACGACATGGATGATCGCATCTACCTCTCTGATATTTGCGAGGAACTGGTTTCCAAGACCTTCACCTTTGGAAGCACCCTTAACGAGGCCGGCAATATCAACGAATTCGATGGTAGCTGGCACGATCTTTGCAGAGTCGTACATATCAGAGAGCACCTGAAGTCGTTTATCTGGAACAGCAACTACTCCAATGTTTGGATCTATTGTACAGAATGGGTAGTTTGCGGATTCTGCACCAGCCTTGGTCAGGGAGTTGAATAATGTACTCTTTCCGACATTAGGAAGGCCTACAATACCTAATTTCATAATTTTCCTCCTGTTACTATGTATATTGTTCGTAATGTATCGTAATTACCTCATAATAATCTATCATAATATGACTACAGTGTCAAAACTCATCATCCCACGTAAGCTTGCTTACAAGTGGGGATGTG
>JAXJRI010000005.1:0-2257 GCA_036310685.1 Lachnospiraceae bacterium
CATAGTTTACTTCCAATTCCAGAGTTTGTCAAAACAACTATCCTTAACTGGCCTGTTTTCGCCTAGTAGGGTCTGGTCCGGGTGTCAAGGTCGAGTCCAACGGATGCCGGGGCAGCCGCATGCCTTTAGGATCTTCCCCTCCGCCAAGCGACAGAACTCATCTTCTCCATATCCTGCGGTGGAGAGCATATTTGTCCTAACAAGCGCATCCATCACAGCAGGGTGGGTCGACTTTTCCAAGGGTCTCTTTGGCCTGAAAATCCGTCCTGTATCGTGCATACTTAAGGAAAAATAAGCTTTTAAAAAAACGGGGGATATCATTATGGCACTTTACGCGATGGGCGACCTGCATCTCAATTTCGGAGCCGCCGATAAATCGATGACCAAGTTCGGAAAGATCTGGAAAAACCATGAAAAGAAGGTGAAGAAGAATATCAGGAAACTTGTCGGCCCGGAGGACACGATCGTTCTAACGGGAGATCATAGCTGGGGGAGGAAACTTGACTCGGCAGAGCCGAATCTGGACTTTATCGCGAGTTTTCCGATGATTCCAAGGCCTCTATGGAGTCCCAGATCGAGAGGGCCATCTCTCTGGGCATGGAGGAAATGTGTTTTACCAATCATGTAGATTACGGCATTAAGTCCGACTGGACAGACGATGCGATCAAGTGGCGGGGAGGGGACGGGATCGGTACCCCGAAGGAAGAACTGCAGCCTTTGACCAATGTCAATTATCCGGAGTATTTCTGGAAACTCTACCGTATGCAGAAGACCTACCAAGACAAGGTCACCATAAGAAAAGGCTTGGAGTTCGGTATCCAGACTATCCCGATCAAGGACTATGAGAGCCTGATTAAGAATTACGGGGATCGGCTGGGCTTCGTCCTTTTAAGCATTCATGAGATCGATAACAAGGAACTGTGGACAGGAGACTTCATGGAAGGACTGACCCAGAAGGAGTTTAATCTCAAGTACTATCAAGAGATCCTCGATGTCATCAAGCAATTCCACGACTACCAGGTCCTTGCCCATCTTGATCTGGTCTCCCGCTATGACCCCAAAGGTCCCATCGCTTTTGAAGAGGTAAAAGATATCCAGGCAGAGATTCTGGAAACTGCCATCAAAGATGATAAAGGAATTGAGATCAATACCTCCAGCTGGCATTACGGGCTTGAGGATACCACCCCATCCAAAGAAATCTTACAGTTATACCATGACCTGGGAGGAAAAATCCTCACGATCGGCAGCGGTGCCCATAAGCCGAAATATCTGGGCGACCACTTCGAAGTTGCCGCAAATATTCTAAAGGAAATCGGATTCAAGGAATACTGCACATTCGAGAAGGGTCAGCCAAAGTTTCACACACTATAAAGTTGAATCCCATACTTTACCTATCTGATTCGTAAAGTGTGGGATTCTTCTAGCAATCTTATCTCCAAGACTTCTGGTAGATCTCGATGATCTGCTCTCGGCTCATAGGTACCGGATCCATCTGCAGGAGGCGTCCGGAGGTGGCCAGGGCATTCTCTGCCATCCTTACGGCGTCTTCTTTCTTAATTCCATAATCAGACATTTTTAGCATATCCATTCCGCAGGCCTTTTGCAGGTCCATAAGAGCCGTCAGAAAATCTTCTGCCTTGTCGGCATCCTCTTTGCCCAGATACTTGGCCATCTTGATGAATTTATCATCGCAGCAATGGAGTTCGATGAAGTGCTGATAGTATTCCTTAGAGATCATGATCAGTCCTGCTCCGTGGGGGAGATTAGGATAAAAGGCACTCATGGCATGCTCCATACCGTGCTCCCCGGCACATCCACTTGAGATCATGGCGTAACCGCCTAACATGCTGGCGTAGGACATACCCTCTCTGGCCTCCTTATCCCTTCCGTCCTTTACCGCCCGGGCAAGGTATTTCCCCACGTGCTCTATGGCTGTCCGGGCTACCATGTCGCTGGTCTTGCAGGCGTTCTTGCCCAGATAGCACTCTAAGCTATGGAATAAAGCGTCAAAACCCTGAAAGGCTGTAAACTTAGGAGGCACCGAGTATGTAAGCTCCGGATCCACGATGGCGATCCTGGCAAAAAGGCTGTCCAGACGGCCAAGACCCAGCTTCTCGTTGGTCTCCTCATTGGTCACAACCCCGTTGGCATCCACCTCTGACCCAGTCCCGGATGTGGTGGGGATGGCGATCCAGGGCAGAGGATCCTTTTCCGGAGTCAGTCCCTTGCCGGTGATCCCCCCGGCATAGTCCCAGAG
>JAXJRI010000006.1:0-3108 GCA_036310685.1 Lachnospiraceae bacterium
ATGGGATGCTGTATGGCCTTTCGCAAGGAGCTTGTTCCAATAATTCTGCCGATTCCTGAGGAAATGTATATGCATGATTACTGGATCGGGACTGCCGCAGAGATGATGGGCAGAGTAGTATTGATTAAGAAGCCACTCATCAAGTATCGACGACATCGGGACAATGTGACGGATTTAGAACATGGCAGCACTGCCTTTATGTTAAAGAAGAGGATGAACATGGTTCGATGCCTCCAGATCCTAAAAAAGAGAGTTAAGGGTAAAAAGGGGGAAACAGCATGCGTTCCAAAAAGATAATATATCTGCTATCGTTTGTACTGCCACTGGCAGTGATGCTTGCGATGTGTGCAGATAGGGGAGTACAGCCATTTGGAGATAACAGTCTGCTGATCATTGACGGACTACATCAGTACATGCCTTTCTTCTCTATCTTACAGGATAAATTGAAGAGCGGAGGAAGCCTGTTCTATACTTTCCGAGCAGGACTGGGATTGAATTTTCTCTCCCTCTTCTCCTATTATCTGTCAAGCCCACTGAATCTGGCAGTGCTCTTTGTGAAAAAGACACAGCTGAATATGGCAATCAGCATGCTGATTGTACTTAAGGTTGCTCTTTCCGGGCTGACTAGTGGGATTTATTTTACTCACCGCTATAGGAAGGCGGGGAAGGAACCGAGTCTGTCAGTTCTCATGGCAGCAATGTGCTATGCATTAAATGGCTATATGGTCGGTTATTGCTGGAATGTTATGTGGCTTGACGCAATCATGATATTCCCAATCATTATGCTGGGACTGGAAAAACTGATTGACGAGAGGGACGGAAGATTATATGCCCTGGCACTCTTCTACGCACTCTACTGTAATTACTATATTGGATTTATGATCTGTATCTTTTTGGTAATCTGGTATGTGCTGTACTCTTTTCAGAGCATCAAGCAGTTTTTCACTCGTGCTCTCCCATTTGCTTTCTGGTCAGCAGTTGCCGGAGGTATGGCAGCGGTCGTACTTGTTCCAGCTTATCTTGGAATCAAGCAGACAGCAGCTGGGGGAACCATGTCACTCCCACCACATAGCTTTTTCGCAGGCTGGTTCGATCTTCTGGCAAGACAGTTTAATCTTGCTGGTCCGATCAGTCACGATAACTTTGATGGGAATGCGAACCTGTACTTTGGAATCTTCACATTAGTTCTTGTCGTGATCTACCTCTTCAACCGTCAGATTACCCTGTGGGAGAAATGCAAGAGGGTTGCGATGATCGCACTTTTCTATGTAAGTTTTAATGAGGCAGTTCTGAACTTTATCTGGCATGGATTCCATGATCAGTATGGTATTCCGAATCGATTCTCATTTCTTTATGGATTCCTCTTGTTATACATGGCTGTTGAGACATGGATTCAAAGAGAGGGAATCAGGTGGCAGCACAGTCTGATTGCTGGAATTGTGGTGGGAGCTGGTCTCTTGGTTAGCTTTTTCAAAGCATCCGAAAAGATGGATTCCTATCTTTATCTGGCAGTGGGCCTGATGATAGCGGTTTATATGTTCCTGATGATCGGTTACTGCATCGACAAATCAAGAAGACAACTGTATGGAGTCGTCTTCTGTCTCGGAGCAATGGCGGAGATGGGCGCCTCCTGTCTGATGGGCTTTACAACCAATGGACAGATTTTGGTTCCAAAGTTTTTCTCAGGAACGGAAGATATGCAGAAGGCAGTTTCCGCAGAGAAGGACCCGGTTTTCTCCAGAAGTGAGCTGGCTTCGAACAAGATGGTAGATGAGAATGCCTGGTACGATTTAAATAGTGTCGGTCTCTTTGGATCCACTGCAATGAACCATACGGTAGATATCATGGATTCTCTTGGTTTCTATACGGGAGCCAATGAGTATCTTTACAAGGGAGCCACACCGCTCACGAATCTCTTATTCGATGTGAAGCGGATCTACTTCCATGAAGATGATACGATGATGACCAACTTCAAGTATAAGAAGAGTTATGGAAACTTTGACGTCTATGTGAATCCGCAGAAGAACATGTCACTGGGATATCTGGTTGGGAATAATGTCAGTCGTTGGTTTTACACGAGTGCCTATCCATTCCGTGTTTTAAATAGTTTCAGCGAGACTGGATACGGCATTTCTAATCTCTTCCGAGATGTTCCAGTTAAGGATCCGATTGTCAAGGGATGTACGGTAAAGAGAACCAATGATGGAGAATACTATTTTAAGTTTGAGAAAAAACAGTCAGACAACATGGTTTTCGTCTTTCACACGGCGCGGGAGATGCAGCATTTCTATCTGAATTATGATGGAACGCAAGTTGCCAATGCAGAGATTGCCGTGAATGGTAAAGTTGTTCAGAGCGGAGATATCGATGGATATATTCTTCCTATGGGTGACATTCCAGCGGGAGCTACCATCACAGCAACTTTTGAACTTCTAGGAGAGACACCGGATGGATATGTACGTGTCTCGGCTGCCAATATGGATCAGGAATTATACGATCAGCTTGCGGATAAGATGACTTCTCATTCACTGAAGCTTACCAAAGTCACGGATACCGAGATTGAGGGAACAGTGACGGCTGGCAAGGGACAGAAGATGATGATGTCCATCCCATATGATCCGGGTTGGACAGTTCTGGTGGACGGAGTCAAAGTGAAGACATCTAAGGTCGGCGATGCTTTCCTCGCATTTCCTCTGAAGGAGGGATACCATAACGTCAGTCTTTCTTACATTCCTGGAGGATTCACCACTGGCTGGCAGATATCACTTGCCTCTCTGATTCTCTATCTGTTCGGAAGTTCTGTAATCCTTAAGAGGAAGAGACTGGAAGTGGAACAGACAAATCCTGTTGAGAAGAAAGCCGAAAAAGCGACTTCAGAAGATAATATGAGAATATATGATGAGCCATTCGCAGCGAAACAGGAAGGCCCTGTCCAGGAGGCCGGTAGCAGCCAAGTTCCTGTCCAGGAGACCGGTAGCAGCCAAGTTCCTGTCCAGGAGACCGATAGCAGCCAAGTTCCTTTGGCACCTGCTGAGAGCTCATCTGAGGAAGTTGAATGCTATTCTGGCGAGGTAGTGGAAGCCAAAGAGCAGGCACCAGCAAAAGCGC
>JAXJRI010000007.1:0-3924 GCA_036310685.1 Lachnospiraceae bacterium
CCTTCATGAGCATGAAGTGGTGATTATCACCACGAAAATGCGAATGAAGGGCAGGAATGTGGGAGTCGCAAAGCGACGTAACATTCCGTAGTCACTTTTGACATCCACGTCATATGGATGTTATATCGCTCAATTTTTAATGGAGGATTTATGTTATGAAGAAAATATTAGCAATCATGATGACAGCAGCTGTTTTACTGACAGGCTGTGCCGTTTCAGACAGTCCTGCAGAGTACAGTTCCACTTCTCAGGCACCAGAGACTACGACAGTCGCTGCTGGGGAGACTACTCATGCTGAGGAAGAGACTACAGCAGCTGCAGAGCAGACAAGCAAGAAAGCAGCAACTACGACTACAGCAGCTAAGCAGGCGACAACCGCTGCGAAAGCAGCCCCAGAGAAGAAAGTCTCCAAAGACTGGACTGGTGATGATAAGGATGGAGTCGCAGCTTACTTAGAGGCTTATGACCGTCTGCCAGAGAACTACATGACCAAGAAGGAAGCCAGAAAACATGGCTGGGAAGGTGGAGCACTCCATCTGGTTGTCCCAGGCAAATGCATAGGCGGAGATCATTTTGGAAACTTTGAGGGAAGACTCCCAGAAGATAATAACTATCAAGAGTGTGATATTGATACTCTTAAGAGCAACTCCAGAGGAGCTAAGAGAATCATTTTCTCAAACGAGGATAATGATCTTGATATCTGGTATACAGGGGATCACTATGAGCACTTTACTTTAATCTATGGGGATGGGGAATAATTTATGAAGAATATCATCAAGCTTGACCCGGAGCGTATCGATGACCGGGAAAAATTAAAAACTTACATGAGGGAGATCTTTGGATTTTCACAGGAAGAGATTCCGAATCTGGATGCACTTTATGACGAGCTTTCTGAGGTTTCCAAGAAGACTACCATCAAGCTGAGTCGGGCAGCCTTGAGAGCGATCATCTTAGACGATTTCGCTTTCACAGTGCTCAAGGTTCTCACAAGAGCAGCAGATGAGAATCCTCATATCCACCTTCTGGTATCAGGACGATAGTCGTAGGAGGACATCATGCAGGATTGGCAGAAGATTTATCAAGATAAATTAAGAGATGTGGATCAGGCAGTACAGCTAGTAAGGGATGGGGATACTGTGTACACGGGAACTGCTTCTAGCGAAGCTTATCAGTTGTCCATGGCTTTGTGGAAGCGGAAGGATGACTTCAGTAATGTTACCATCTGCTCTGCGACAACCTCCCGGGTGTTGCCTTTCTATACCGAGGAAGCCAAAGGGCATTTTTCTATCCTGACTTATTTTGCGGGAGTTGCGGAGAGAGCGGCAATGAAGGTTAACAACTGCAGATATACTTCACTCCATCTCAGCAATATCCGAGGATGGTGTCAGGAAGTTTCCGGGATTACGGTAGCATTTTTTGAGGTGTCTCCACCAGACCGATATGGCTATATGAGTTTAGGAGCCGAGGGACCTGCTATGCACCGAGCAGTAGTGGAGGTGGCAGACCGAATTATCCTTCAGGTAAACAAGGAGGTTCCTTATGTCTACGGGCAAGATAATCTGATTCATGTCTCCGAGGCGGATGTCATCGTGGAAGCAGACGACCCGATCGACGAGTTTCCAGACCTGCCGCTCACGGATGATGTCAAGCAACTTTCCGAGTATATCGTTCGGGAGATTCCAGACGGGGCGACCATCCAGCTTGGTCTGGGAGGAATCTCCGGAGCCGTTGGCTATGGACTGACTAACAAGAAAGATCTAGGAGTTCACTCAGAGATGATGACGGGGTCTATGAAGTATCTGATGGAGGAGGGTGTGATTACTAACCGAAAGAAGACCTTCATGCCAGGGAAGACGGTCTGTTCCTTCGCCATGGGAACCAGAGACCTTTATGAATTTATCGACCGAAATCCAGAGATTTACATGGGAGAATATACCTTTGTCAATAATCCTTACAATATCGCCAAGAATGAACTTATGATGAGTGTGAATACTGCCATGAGCGTTGACCTCTACGGTCAGGTCTGTGCCGACAACCTGGGAGGAAGACAGCAGAGTGCCACCGGCGGTCAGCTTGATTATGTCCGGGGAGCCCAGATGTCTAAGGGCGGCAAATCCTTTATCGCACTGACCTCTGTCTTAGAGAAGAAGGGAAAGAAGCAGAGCAAGATCGTCGCATCATTTCCTCCGGGAACTGCGATTACGACCCCAAGACAAGATGTTCAGTATCTGGTCACAGAATACGGCTGCGTCAACTTGCGGGAGCTGACCATTGACCAGCGTGCCAAGGCGATGATTTCTCTGGCTCATCCAGATTTTCGGGAAGAGCTGACAGATCAGGCTAAGCAGCTGGGACTGATTAATTAAGTATGGAGGTAGGATGATGAAATCGATATTAATTAAAGATACGACCAGAGAAGAGAGAGAACGTATCGTGAACGAATCCATCGGCAATGTCTCTGGTCTTTGTGACGGCTGTGCACCGGGGATCCTTTCGATGTATGACGACTACATTGACGGCAAACTGGAATTAAGAGAAGTCAATGCAAGATTCAATAGAGGCTTTGTCCATGATATCAGAGAGGATGATGACAGTTCCTGCAGCTTTGCCAAATAGAAGATTATGCTGAGAATCGACCGCAGGAAGAAGCCGTCACGAAGCCTATATTAATGTTCTGAGAAGTCCGCATCGAGTGCGATGGTGAGCTTGCAATCAGGGTAAAGCGCCTGAACTTCCCTCTTAATCTCCTGATATAAGGCCTTGCGGTCTGGTGCATCGAAGCTTACGACTAGGTCAAAGCGGATCACCTTCTCTGCTAAATCTACATAGAAGCCATGAACCTGCAAGATGTGGTCGTGCTTCATGACATGTCTCATGATGTTGTCACGGACAGCGATAACTTCAGGATCTTTTGTATTGTAGGAGTAGACACTAACTGCGGTAAGAATAATCTGGTGTTCTGCCATAACCTTGTCGGTAATCCTTCTGGTCAGCTGATCAATCTGGGCGGCATCTAAGGTATCTGGAACCTCTACGTGAATAGAACCAGTGTAGATATCTGGACCGTAGTTGTTAAGAATCAGGTCATAAGCTCCGCGAACCTCTGGGAAGGAGCATACAGTCTTCTTGATCTCCTTGACCAGGTCTGCTTCAGCACGCTCTCCAAGAATCTGAGAGAGGGTCTCTCGGATCATATCAATTCCTGATTTGATGATTACAACAGATATGATGGCACCGAGCCATGCCTCTAAGGAAATGTGTACCGTAAGGAAAAGAATTGCAGCTACCAGTGTGGAAGCGGAGATGATGGAATCCAAGGTTGCATCTTCTCCAGAATTTACAAGGGAGTCAGAATTGACCCTTTCACCTACGGACTTCACGTAACGTCCAAGCAGGATCTTTACAATGACTGCGACTGCCACGATGATCAATGCCACAGTGGAGTAGTCTGGTTTCTCCGGGTGAATGATCTTCTTCACGGATTCTGTGAAGGAAGTGATACCAGCATAAAGCACGATGATGGAGATGACCAGAGCACTTAAGTACTCGATACGTCCATAACCGTATGGATGCTTCTTATCAGCAGGTTTGGATGCTAACTTTGTTCCGATAATCGTGATGAGTGAGGATGCTGCGTCAGAGATATTGTTAACGGCATCCATGGTGATGGCAACGGACCCAGAAGCAAGTCCGATCACGGCTTTAAAAGCAGCAAGAAGTACATTCGCGAGAATACCAATGATGCTGGTTTTTACGATGGTCTTCTCTCTTGCAGTCTGCTGATTCTCTTCTTCTGCTGTCATTTCCATTCTTTTAGCCTCTTCCATGGAGGCAGAAATTTTTGACATAGATAAGTCCTCCCAATGAAGTAATAAGATTGCAGGATTGTGGGAGTCGCAAAGCGACGGAACAATCCGTAGTCAC
>JAXJRI010000008.1:0-18452 GCA_036310685.1 Lachnospiraceae bacterium
AAGATGAATGGATTTGAGGTTTGCCAGCAGATTAGAGAGTTCTCTAGTGTGCCGATCATCATGCTTACAGCTAAGGGTGATGATATGGATAAGATTTTAGGTTTAGACAACGGAGCGGATGATTATATCACCAAGCCGTTTAATATCCTTGAAGTGAAGGCCAGAATTAAGGCGATTCTCCGCCGCAGTCAGAAGCCTGCCCAGGAAAACCAGAAGAAGAAAGTACTTGAGAAGAATGGATTGAAGATTGACTGTGACAGCAGGAGAGTGTACACGAATGGCCATGAAGTGAAACTTACCGCCAAGGAGTATGATCTCTTAGAGCTTCTCGCATTTCATCCAAACAAGGTATACAGCAGAGAAGATTTATTGAATATTGTATGGGAATATGACTATCCTGGTGATGTTCGTACCGTAGATGTCCACATTCGAAGACTTCGTGAGAAGATTGAGGTAAACCCAGGAGATCCAGAGTACATTCATACAAAGTGGGGGGTAGGATACTATTTCCAGGATTAATTTTAAGCATTTGCTGAGATATGTGAATTTGAGGACTGTCATTGGAGTTCTCTTTGTCATCCTGGTATCTCTGGCTGTGGGTTACGGAACGATGCAGATGGAGTTTTTCTACAAGAATAGAGCTTTAAAGCAGGAGTCCGCACAATTGGAACAGGAGTGCACTGTGCTGGGGAATCAGATTCTCAATGACCAGATTGACACATACAGCATGCATAGAAGTACAGAAGATCAAAATAATAATATCCGTTCCCTGCAGCAGTTGGCTGCCAATATAAACGGCAGAATTCTGCTGGTGGACGATAGATTTCAGATTCTCAGTGATACCTATCATCAGAGTATAGGCAAGTTCTTAGTGACAAGAGATGTGATTCATGCATTTAACAGCAAAGAGGTTTCCAACAGGGTAATTGATGACAGCCTGCTTCAAGTGATCGTTCCGGTAATTGACAAGGATGAGAATCTTTGTATCGGTGCGATTGTTGCCATGACTAAGATGCATGATTCCAATACGATGCTTAACTATCTTCACAGGCAGAGGACAACGCTGATGGTGTTGATGGTACTCTTGTCTCTGGTATTTGGCATACTGATTATCGTCTTCATCCGCAGATCATTCTCGGGGATTCAGAATAAGTTTGACGCGATTGCGGAAGGACATGAGGATGAGCAGCTAGATGAGGATGGTTTTAAGGAGTTTCAGAAGATTGCTCACTCCTACAATAAGACCATCGACCGTTACAAGGAGCTAGAGTCGACCAGACAGGAATTTGTGTCGAATGTGTCTCATGAGTTAAAGACACCGATTACCTCCATGAAGATTTTGGCAGATTCTCTGATTTCACAGAAGGATGTGCCGCTGGAGATTTATCAGGAGTTCATGGGTGATATCGCTCATGAGATTGACCGAGAGAACCAGATTATCAACGATCTGCTGACCCTGGTTAAGATGGACCGTAACCAGGGACAGCTCAACATATCCCAGGTTAATGTCAATGCCATGCTCGAGGAGCTCTTGAAGAGGATTTCTCCGATTGCAGAGCAGAGGGATATCAAGATTAGATTGGAGACCATGCGTCAGGTTACTGCAGAGGCAGACGAGGTGAAGCTTTCCTTAGCCTGCAATAACTTGATTGTCAATGCGGTTAAGTATAACAAAGATGGCGGAAGTGTACTGGTATCACTGAATGCGGACCATAAATTCTGTTATATCCGTGTGAAGGATACAGGTGTGGGCATTCCTGAAGATTGTCAGGATAAGATTTTTGAACGATTCTATCGTGTAGATAAGGCACGTTCCCGTGATACCGGAGGTACCGGACTTGGACTTTCCATCACAAGAAATGTCGTACTCTTACACAAAGGATCGATTCGTGTTCATTCCAAGTTAGGAGAGGGAACTACTTTCTTAGTACGTATTCCGCTGAATTACGTTGGATAGAAAGAGCAGATGAGGGAGGTATTATGAGACAAAAGATTCGATGGGAAAGCTTCCTGATTCTGCTTCTCATTGCAGCTTTTCTCCTATGTGGCTGTGGGGGGAAAGAGGCTAAGAACCAAGAAGATAATAAGGACGATAAGATTAACCTTTATTATCTGAATGGAAAGGGAGATAGCTTTCACAAGAAAGAATATCGATTGCGAGAGACTCACAATCCAGAGAATGCATGCTATGAGGTTCTTGCCCGTCTGGGAGACGCTGAGAATCTGAACTCGGATGAATATCGCAGTCCGAATAAGAATAATGTAAATGTCAAGGAAGCAAGCTATGATTCGGGTAATCGTAATGTGAACCTTGATTTTGGAGCAGGCTATCGTAAGATGTCGAGTACAGATGAAGTACTAATGAGAACAGCTGTGGTACGTTCTGTTCTTCAGATTCCGGGAATCTCTTCGGTATCCTTCAGTGTGGAGGGGGTCCCTTTAAGTGGTGCAAATCATATCCAGATTGGGAATATGACCTCAGGAGATTATATCACGAATATAAAGAAGAGAGTCTACTCTTACAGTAAAAGAGTCACTTTATTCTATCTTGACAAGGAAGGCAAGCGGTTAGTACCTGTCAAGCGAACGATTAAGATGGATAACAATGTCCCAGTGGAGACTCAGATCCTTCGGGAACTGAAAAAGGTTCCAAAAAACAGTGACTATCATTCTGCTCTTCCTAAGAATCTGAAGATTAATGAGACCCAGGTGATTGACAATGTCTGTTATGTCGACTTGGGCGCTGAGATGCTGGAGAGTGAGGACAAGTATCCAGAGAAACTGGTTGTATATTCCATGGTGAATTCTCTGACAGAATTACCGCATGTCGCACAGGTGCAATTTACCATCAATGATGAGAAAGTCAGCACAATCAATGACTTTTCATCTTTCCATAAACTTTTAAGTCATGAGTATTCACTCTATGATGAGAAAGAATAATGATTGAATAATTAATGACAAGACCCTTAGTTCTGATTTGGATAATGCTTGTGCTTGGAGAGGCTAGTGCATTCGTATTTGGAAGATTGGGAATTGTAATACCAGTCCTTTCTGCTCTGGGAAGTCTGATTGCATATGTGATATTGGACTTCTCAAAGCGGAGGGGACTTTTTGCGCATTTTTATGCCTTTTTAGCTGGAAGAAAATATCTGGAGGTCTGGATTCTGCTTTTTCATGCAGCCCTTTTCCTGGGATATATTCTCTTTGAAGTATCTTCCTATCAGACTTCTTTTGAACTAAGCTTATCAAAACAGCCCAGAGAGGGACAGATACTTGGCTATGTGGAGGACATCAGAGAGACCGGGGCACCGGGATATCGGATCACCTTATCCAAGGTCTCTTTTATAGAGAAGGGGGAAAAGGGGAGAGAGTTAAAAGGGAAGGTCACGGCTTTTACGAAAGAATCGGTCATTCCAGGTCACTGGGCCCAGATTGCCGGAACGATTGGACCAGTTGATGGGCCCACCAATCCTGGAGAATTTGACGGGAGGACTTATGCTAAGGCCAACGGTATCCGCTATCAGTTTGAGGGAGAGTCAGTAACTTCGTATCGTTTGGTAGATGGATCCTTAAGCGAGATTCTTTCTAGTTGGCTTCGGGAGAAGGCATATGGCCTTCGGGAACGATTAAGGGCCGTCTACCAGGAGATTATGCCTGCAGAAGATGCAGCATTTCTTAACGCCATGGTTCTGGGGGATAAAGCAGGCCTGACAGATCAGCAGAGACAACTTTATGAGGAGAACGGAGTGATGCATCTGCTTGCAGTGAGTGGTCTTCATATGTCTATCGTGGGAGGCAATGTCTATCGCTTTTTGAGAAAGCGTCGTCATGGTTATCTAGTATCTTGCCTTACAGGTGGATTGATCCTCTTATTCTACGCAGTGATGACTGGATTCGGTACCTCCGCCGTCCGAGCATATCTTATGTTCCTGGTCTTTCTTCTATCTCAATATCTGGGAGCGGAATACGATCTGGCTTCTTCCATGAGTCTTGCCGGGATACTTATGGTGATGGAAAGCCCCTGGCGAATTGCAGAGGGAGGATGGATAATCTCATTCTTGTCAATTGCTGGAATTGCTTATACTTACCCATGGCTGAAAAAGCTGGTAGAGAAGAAGAGAGCAAAAGAGAGGGCACCAGGAGAAGTGGAAGAGAAGCTGAAGATTTCTAAGCTTCAGGAAGCTTTTATCTTTAGCATCTCAATCACCCTCACGACATTGCCTGTGACCATGAGGCTCTTCTATGAGTTCTCACCTTTGTCCATCCTTCTTAATATGGTGGTCATTCCTCTGATGACTCCGCTGATGACTTCGGCAGTGGCAGGAGGACTTGCGGGGCTCTTCTTCTTATGGCTGGCTAGTATTCTATGTTACCCTGCCAGAGGAGTTCTTGCTTTTTATGAGGGGGTGTTCCACCTTGTTCGGAAAATTCCTGGAACGCTTCTTATCACGGGAAGAGTCAGCATGTGGCAGATGGCCGTGGCATATGGCCTGGAGGCTTTGTCGCTCTCCTTATGGTATTTCGGTTCCGTAGGAGAAACGAGATTCCTCTGGAGGAGAAAAAAGCGGAGGAAGTGTCTTTTTGTACTGGGTACTCTGACTTGTCTGGCATTATTTATGCCCATGTCCTGGTTAGCTCCTGGAATCGCCCATCTTCTCTATGGGGTACCGCTTATGGGAGGCATCTTCCGATCCAGAGCTCCCGATCAGTTGACCGTGTGCATGTTAGACGTGGGGCAGGGAGATTCTCTACTCCTGCAGTTTCCAGGAGGCGGCACCATGTTGATTGATGGAGGAAGCACATCGAAAAAGGACGTGGGAAGTAAAGTGATACTCCCTGCATGCAAATATTATGGTATCAACCGGCTTGACTTAGTTATGATGACGCATGCCGATGATGATCATATCAGTGGAATCAGGGAGATCATGCAAGCCGGATACCCTATTGGGACATTTCTCATGACAGGTGTGATTCCAGATAGCGATATGGCTGATTCAGATTCCGCTTATCTAGAGATGGAAACGCTAGCAAAGCAAGATGGTGCAAGGGTGAGAAAAATTCTCAGGGGAGACAGAATTGCTGCAGGGCAAGTTCAGCTGACCTGTCTACATCCCTTTGCCAGTTATCATTCCGATGACAGAAACGGCTATTCTGGAGTTTTGGCCCTTCAATATGGGAGATTTGATATGCTGTTTACAGGAGATCTGTCAGAAGATGGTGAGGAGGGTATTCGGCAATACTATCATAAGAAAGGGATACATTTCCTAAAGGATGGACTGGAGGTTCTGAAAGTAGCACACCATGGGTCCAGATATTCTTCAACGGAAAGTTTTTTAGATTTTGTCAATCCACAGAGCGCTGTCATATCCGCAGGAGCACACAATCGTTATGGTCATCCACATCGGCAGACACTTAAGAGATTACGAAAGAGAACAAAGCACATATACGTTACAGCAGAAAATGGGGCTATCATAATTCAGAGTAATCTGAGAGAATGGAGTCTGAATTGGTATAAACATAAGTGATATATCTGTTGAATTATAGAAATATAATATACTAATGTTGCATGAAGAACATTAAGTCTTATGGAGGTATAAAGTATATGACACGTAGTTCTCGTTTAGGTTTCGGTATTTTAGGTTCTGATAGTTTTCTCGGAGTAAATGCACTGAGGAGAGATGCTCATATTATGAAGGAAGAGATGGTTAAAAGCTATTATCACGCTTTAGCTGTGGATGAGGAGAAGAGTGAATCGACAGCCAGACAGTATGCCAATTATCTTGGTAGATTTTACAATTATCTGGGAAGTGAGAAGTTGGTTGAAAAGAGAATCGTACTTGCTTTTAAGAAAATGTTTTTAACCAATCATACTGCAAAGTCGACCAATTGCATGGTTTCCGCTCTGAATGGATTCTTTCATCTGGTTGGCTGGGAAGATTGTGTGATAAAGCAGGAACATGTCCAGGAGTCTGCATTTCGTGAGGGAAACCTCTGCCTGAGTATCAAGGAGTATCAGCGCTTAGTGAAGACCGCGGAAAAACTTGGTAAGAGGAGGCTCAGTCTTATCATGCAGACAATCTGTTCCACTGGTATTCGTGTGAGTGAACTAAAATATATCAATGTGGAATCCTTAAAAGGCAGAATGTCCAAGGTCCGCAACAAGGGAAAAGTCCGCATGATCATTATACCAGAGAAGATGTGTAAACTGCTTAGGGAATATGCCAACGAGAAGGGAATTGAGAAAGGTCCAATCTTTATCACCAGGAACGGAAAGCCGATTGATCGAAGCAATATTCTTCATGATATGAAGAAACTCGGTAAAAATGCCAGAGTCCATACTGACAAGATATTCCCACACAATCTAAGACACCTATTTGCCGTCACTTTTTATAAATTAGAGAAAGATATCTTTCGCCTGGCAGACCTCTTGGGACATGCCAGCGTCAACACGACCAGAATCTATACGAAAATATCGGTTAAGGAGGAAGAAGTGAAGTTAGCCAAGATGGGTCTGGTAATTACAGATTGATACCCTGCTTACGATTCGAAAAATATCTAAAGAGACGCCTAGGAAGAGTACCGCTTAATTATTCTATTGAGGTAAAAATTCCATCATGATTTCTATAGATACGGATTATAAGTATGATTATATGCTATCAAACACATCAATGTCAATCACAGTTTTAAAAGTATCAATCTATATTTCTAGTATTTCTCTGTATCTTTTTTAAGTGTGCTCTTTTTTCAGACTATTTTAATAATATAAATATATTTTTCTGACGACTATACCATTTATTTCGTTGCCATCTATATATATTGGTAAAATTTAACAACATAAGAATAATTATGAGGTAAAGGGAAAATAAGGATATAAAATGGAATAAAAGGAGTCATATATGTTGAATGATCGGATAATACAGATGTGTTTCGCATTGGGTAATACAGAGAGGATGATAATCATGGATGCACTGAAGGACCATCCGAGAAGTGTCACAGATCTGCTGAAAGATATGAAGGTCACTCAGTCTACTCTGTCACATCATCTGAGGATTTTACGAAAGGCAGGATTCGTTTCAGGGATTCGAAGTGGCAGACATGTCTATTACGCAGTGAGAAAAGGTAATTTTGATAATCTAACTGAGATTCTCAAGGAATATAATGATGCAATCCCAACATCCGCTATGATATTGTTAGAAGATAATGAAGAATAGCTATTGACATAACCCTTCAGTTAGTTTATACTAATCACAGAACATAAGAAAGGATGTGACACTATGGGAACATTATTTGCAGGTGCATGTGTACTAGCTATTGTCGGACTTGCAATCCGTAGTATGTACAAAGATAAAAAAGCTGGAAAGTCCTTAGCTTGCGGTTGTGATTGTAAACACTGCAGCGGAGGATGCCATCGCTAATACATATGAATGAGTTTTAAAAGACAGGATTTCTGCGATGAGTAGAGATCCTGTCTTTTTCGACCCTTGTATGAATTAAGCACGTTGGCAGATATACTGGGTCATAATATATTTGAGATAATTACACAGATAATCATTAATACTTTCAGGATTGACTGAGAGCAGGTCATCCATTGTGACGTAATTCTGGCGATCCGGGTATTCAAACCGATAGGTCGTCTTAATCTTAGATGGAGCCGAATCTATCAGAAATCCATAATGATGCTGTGCCATTGTACAGGGAAGAAATACGTCGCGGCGTCGCCCATAGCAGGTAGATGCTTTCGCTTTCCTTCTGTGTTTTGGGTCAACATACCGGCCGATGCTGTAATGAATCGCACGGTCTTCTTCCGGAAGATAATAATATTCCCGGTAGTTGGCATAGTAATGCCGCAATTCTCCCACATAAGAGGGGATGGTCAGCCTTAATTTTTTGCCAGAAGCCTCAAAACTACCATAGTCAGTCTGACAGCCAAGTTCGGTTGGAAGAGACAGAGGAAGCTCAATCTCAAATTCAAGGGCTGCATTCCCGATTGATTCATATACCTTGTCGCTGTAATGGACTGAATTCATGGTGAAATTCCCATCCGATAAAGGGAGCAGAGCAAGAAGTGGCAGAAGCTGGCTCATACCCAAAATGTCATCCCGGTTGTGAAGTAGCAGAAGCTTCAGAAGTTCCGAATCATGAGTCTTTAGATATTCCTTATACAGTGAGATCAACTGACCTCCATTGTAGGTGTCTTCACGATGAATACCGAGATATTCTTCCCAATCCTTCTGCCTTCCGTGCGTCATTCCCAAGAAATACTGGAATGGCCTCATCAGGCGGTAGATGTCTAAGGAGACGCAAAAAGAAAGGAAGGATGAGTCCAGCTCATTCATCTCATAGTGACGCTTGAGGTAGGGAATATCAAAGCTCTCCCCATTAAAGGAGATTAAAGTATAATTCTTTTTTGAAAACTCCTCAAAGAAAGCTTTAAGAATCTGCTCCTCGCTGACCGCATCATCATTAAACCACTGTATCATATGAAAAGTATCCCCAACATAATATCCACATCCGATCAGATAGAGCAGAGTCGTATCCTTCAGAAAGCCCGTTGTCTCAATATCAAAAAAAAGATAATCTCTTCCTTTTGGAAGATAATCTGCATGGGGGCAGTGAGAATCATAAGTTTTTATCAGCATGATTGCCTCCTTTTGGTAATCCTGTTAACACTATGACAATGTAACGCAGGATGTAAAAAATGTCAATGTGTACTGTAACCCTATAACATTTACAAACGATAATGAATATGATATGATATGTAGGCCAAACCATATGTTCTGATTTGGCTTTGAAGAGTAGAAAGGAAAGGGGAAGAGACGTATGATCTCATATATTAGAGGAAGAGTAGCATATGTCGGTATGGACTATGTTGTCGTGGATAATTCGGGCATAGGCTATCAGATTCGGACGAATCAGACGGCAATCCAGCAATGCCATATGGAAGACCCTGTGACTTTCTACACCTATCTCTATGTCCGGGAAGATATGATGAGTCTGTTTGGTTTCCTCACCAGAGAGGAGCTTGAGACTTTTCAGATTCTTTTGACGGTGAATGGGATTGGACCCAAAGCCGCGCTTTCTGTTCTCTCAACTTTATCAGTGAGGGATCTTTATTATGCAGTTTTTAGTGAAGATGCCAAGACCATCTCTAAGACTCCTGGAATCGGACCGAAGGGTGCGAGAAGGATGATTGTTGATCTCAAGGATAAGCTTCACCTGGAAGAGCTGGAGGAATTCTCCGGAGACGATAGGAAAGAGGAAGGAATTGTTGATACGGATAGTACTGCATTTGCTGATGCGTTAGAGGCTTTGACAGCTCTTGGCTATTCCAACGGGGAAGCCTACCGGGCTCTCAGGGAGATCAAGGACAGCGAGTCGATGGAAGTAGAGCAGCTTCTTAAGGAAGCCCTAAAACATATGGTGACTTAAGTTGTTGGAGTCGCAAAGCGACGTAACATTCCGTAGTCCCTTTTGACACTCACGACATATGGTATAGTCAGATCGGAAAGATAATGAATGATGTTACGAATGAGAGACTGATATGGGAGTAGGTAAGGTATGAGTACTAGAATGATTACGACAGATCTGACGGAAGAAGATGTTGTCGTTGAGGGCAGTCTTCGCCCGAAGGTTTTGTCGGAATATATCGGTCAGAATAAAGTGAAGAAGAATCTCAAGATTTTTATCGAGGCTGCCAAGCTTCGAGGAGAGGCCTTAGATCATGTACTTCTCTATGGACCTCCAGGATTAGGTAAGACGACACTTGCCGGTATTATTGCCAATGAGATGGGAAGCCACCTGAAGGTGACCAGTGGTCCTGCCATTGAGAAGCCAGGAGATATCGCTGCAGTATTGAATAGCCTCAGTGAGGGGGATGTTCTTTTTATCGATGAGATACATCGTCTGAATCGTCAGGTCGAGGAGGTTCTTTATCCAGCCATGGAAGATTTCGAGATTGATATCATGATTGGAAAAGGAGCGAATGCTAAGTCGATTCGTCTGGATCTTCCTCATTTTACTTTGGTTGGTGCGACCACTAGAGCGGGAATGCTGACGGCACCATTGAGAGATCGTTTTGGAGTGGTAGAGAAGCTGGAATTTTATTCAGACGAGGAGCTGCAAATTATCGTAGAACGTTCTGCGGATCTTTTAGAAGTCAAGATTGACACAGATGGTGCCAGAGAGATTGCTATGCGCAGCCGTGGTACTCCTAGACTTGCCAATCGTCTGCTTAAGCGCGTCAGAGATTTTGCTCAGGTAAGATATGATGGAAAGATTACCTTCCAGGTCGCTAAGACAGCCTTGGATCTCTTAGAGATTGATCAGCTGGGTCTGGATGCGACGGACAGGAATATCCTGACGACGATGATTGAGAAGTTCTCAGGAAGACCAGTGGGATTAGATACGCTGGCGGCATCGATCGGAGAAGATTCCGGTACGATTGAGGATGTATATGAACCTTTCTTGATTCAGAGAGGATTACTTAAGAGGACACCGAGAGGACGGGCACTCACAGAACTTGCTTACCGACATCTTGGACTTCCGGTGCCTGAAGATTTATATTAGAAACTGCCATAAACGTTTAAAAGATCGAAGGGAGTGCGTTATGGAGGATAGAAACAAGGATAAGAAGAATAAGAGCTCGGTAGTAATTGATGGTCAGGTTTATGTGATTGCAGGAGAGGGTAGTGATGCCTCAATTCACAAGATTGCGTCTTATGTTGATAATAAGATTACTGAGCTGAAAAAGAGTGCGGGATATTCCAAGCTTCCAAAGGATTATCAGCAGGTTCTCCTATCCATCAACCTTACAGAAGAACTATTTCGCCGTCAGGAGCAGGTTGAAGTGCTGACGGAGGAGAACAGTGACAACCAGAAAGAACTTTACCGCTTAAAACAGGATATCGTTGAGAAAGATATGAAGATCGATGCTTACAGTAAGTTGGTTGCTGAGTATAAAGACAAGCTCAATGAACTTCAGAGAAGGATCATTGAGTTGGAGGTCAATCATGAGAGATAATATCAGACTGCCGGAGCTGTTAGCCCCGGCAGGTTCTTTTGACCATCTAGTTGCCGCTGTCAAGGCAGGTGCAGATGCAGTATATATGGGAGGCAGCCGTTTTGGCGCCAGAGCATACGCGGACAATTTCCAGGAAGAGGAGATGGTTCGCGCGATTCATTATGCGCATTTTTATCATGTGAAGCTTTACATGACGGTCAATACACTAATGAAAGAGGAAGAGATTCATACGCTCTATGACTTCCTTCTCCCTTACTATGAGGCGGGACTTGATGGAGTGATTGTTCAGGATATCGGTGCCATGGACTTTATTCATAAGAACTTTCCTGGTATGGAGGTCCATGGAAGTACTCAGATGACAATCACAGATTCTCACGGAGCCAATGCGGCCAAAAGGCTGGGAGCCTGTCGTGTGGTTCCAGCCAGAGAACTTTCACTTGCAGAAATTTCAAAGATTAAAGAGGATACAGGATTGGATCTTGAGATTTTTGTTCATGGTGCTCTTTGTTACTGTTATTCGGGACAGTGTCTTTTCAGCAGCTTTTATGGAGGACGAAGTGGAAATCGCGGACGTTGTGCTCAGCCTTGCAGGATGCGTTATCGGCTGTTGGGAGAGAAGGGAAAAGGAGAAGCTTCCTACCTTTTAAGTCCGAGAGATCTGAACGCGATTGATCTTCTTCCGGATTTGATTAGAGCAGGAGTAGATTCGCTGAAGATTGAAGGTCGAATGAAGAGCGTGGAGTTCGTTGCCGGTGTCACCAGAATCTATCGTAAATATCTTGATTGGTGCAAACTTCATATGCAAGAATTAGACCGATATCAGGTATCAAAGGAGGATCATAAACTTCTTCTGGAGCTTTACAGCAGAGGTGGATTTACCGACGGATATTTTAAACAGCATAACGGCAGTCAGATGATGTCCACTAAGTATCCCAAAAACATGGGACGTCCGATTGGAACCATTGAGAAGATCAGTAGAAATCGAATGACTGTCAAAGTGACAGATCCTCTGTATCCGAAAGATATCCTGGTGATTCCATATGGGGAAGGAGAAGAGATTGTCCTTACCGTTCCTGAAGCAATCACAGGAGGAAAGAGGGAGAATCTCAATGTCCCGAAAAGCAGACAGTTAAAGCCGGGTATGACAGTCTTTCGAAGAAGGAATGCAAAAGAAGCACAGTTGATTGCGAAACTTTTGGCAGACAAGAAGACCAGGCAGGTTGATTTGACAGGATTCTTCCAGGTAGGGAAAGAGGCGATGGTAACTCTGACATCTGTGGAAGATCCCGCATCCGACCATCTTCCGATTTCTGTCACAATTTCCGGAGATCTGATTGAGACCTCAGTCAAACATCCGCTGACAGAAGAAGAGGTGCGTAAGCAGTTCGAAAAGACTGGTAATGTTCCTTTTTCTCTGGGAGCCAGTCAGATTATGGTCGGGGATTCCTGTTTCTATCCATCTTCCCGTCTGAAGCATTTAAGACAGGAAGCCTATGAGAGACTGGAAGAAGAGATTATGAGGCAGGGAGAAAGAAAGGCAGAAGTTTCGGATTCTTCCAGGGTAAAAGTCAAAAAAGAGCAGATGGGGCAAAGTAAGCTGGAAAAGTTGCCAAAGATTCGTATTAATGTTATGGTATGTGATAATATAACATTAGGCTTATGCTCTGTCAGAGAGGACGTATCTGGAGTGATTCTTGATGGTGATTACCTTATCCCTGAAAAGACGATGATAGATTCTCTGACCCGTCAGGGGAAGAAGGTTTATCTTTCTCTTCCTCGAATGATTCGTGGGCAGAGGCAGGAGAATCGTTGGAGTAAGATGATCTGTGATTTTGACTGGGATGGAGTCTATGTCAATAATATTGACCAGGCGGAGATGGTTCATGACTTGAATGCCAATCGTGTAGGAGACATCATCCCAATGGTGATCGGACCGAATGGTTATGTCTGGAATCGTTATACCAGAGAGGCTTATCGAAAACTTTATGGAGACGAGATTCTTAGCATGGTCCTTCCTTATGAGATGTCAGAGAGGGAGCAGGAGGCTGCCTGGAAAGATACAGAGACTGCCATTCATAAAGAGGTCATTGTCTACGGAAGAGTTCCGATTATGATATCTGCCCAATGTCCGAAAGCTACACTGTCAAGATGTGATCATCAAAGAGAAGTGCTTAGACTACGGGATAGCAGTGGCGGTAAGAAGGATGATTTCTGGGTATCTACCCATTGCGATCCGGAATACTGTTACACGCAGATTTATTCCGATACCGTAAGGGATCTGATTGGAGAGGATTTTGGAAATCTGTTTATGCCAGGGGATGGTATCCGCATTGATTCCTTTTCTCTGAACGAAAAAGAACTGATGCAGATATTAGATCGGATTAAGGTTAACTTTGGAAAGCAGGATTCCTCTGCAGGAAGGGAAGATACCTATTGGGACCTTGGAGTTCTTTAAGAGAGAGACAGAGCAGGAAATGAGGAAGAAAAGATGGTGGGATTAATTTCAACCGGTTCAAATTATATATTTATGATAATGTGTGCGGTCTATGCAGTGTCGTGCTTTACCGTATTCTTGCCAACCTCGGATGAGGTACAGGATAAGCGGATGAACCGGCAGCAGTTGTTCATGTTCATCTTTCATTTTATCTGTTACGGAGTGCTGTTTCTGAAAACGCAGGAACTTAAGGTGATCTTCTTATATGTGGGGCAGGCAGTATTTATTCATATTCTGCTGACCATTTATAAACACCTATATTCTGACTGTTCCAGAATTATGATGAACAATATGTGCTTCCTTCTTATCATCGGTTTTGTCATGCTGACAAGAATCGATTTTGGAATTGCATTGAGACAGTTCATCATTGTGATTGTTGCATCGCTTCTCTGCCTAGTGATACCTTTCTTTGTGAATAAGGCGACATGGATTGTTAAGCTCAGGTGGGTTTATGGAATTATAGGCTTTTTATTGCTGGCAAGTGTTTTTGTCATCGGATCCACCAAGAATGGCTCCACCAACTGGATCTCCTTCGGGGGATTTGCCATTCAGCCGATGGAGTTCGTCAAGATTGCTTTTGTTTTCTTTTTGGCTTCGGTATTACAGAAGGCTACGGATTTTAAGATGATCATGATAACTTCGCTTTTTGCGGCGGCCCATGTCATGGTTCTGATTCTTGAGAGAGATCTAGGAGGAGCACTGCTCTACTTCGTCATTTATATGTTTATGTGTTATGTGGCAACCTGTCGTATCGTCTATATTGGGGGAGGCTTGGGAGCAGGAATTCTTGCAGGCAGTGCTGCCTATAAAATTTTTGCCCATGTGAGAGCCAGATTTGCAGCCTGGCACGATCCCTGGTCAATTATTCAGGGAAGAGGTTATCAGATTACACAGTCCCTGTTTGCTATTGGCACGGGAGGCTGGGTCGGATTAGGACTGACACAGGGAAGACCGACAGATATCCCTGTTGTGGAGAGTGATTTTATCTTCTCTGCCATTGCTGAGGAGTTCGGTGTCTTCTTTGCCATCTGTCTGATCTTCATCTATTTGGCGATCTTTATACATTTTCTTCAGATTGCCATGGATGTTCGGAATCGATTTTATAAGCTTACTGCCTATGGCTTTGCAGTATGTTTTATCTTTCAGGTGTTCCTGAATATCGGCGGGGTTACGAAGTTTATCCCATCGACGGGTGTAACGCTGCCGCTGATTAGTTATGGTGGAAGTTCCATCACAAGTACATTAATTATTTTTGCGATCATGCAGGGTATCTTCATGATTGCTTACAAAGAGGATGATGACTATGAGAGAGAACCGGAAAAACAACCGGAAAATAGACAAGAGGAAAGTGAAGGACGCGGAGTACACTACGTTTCCAGAGGACAAGGACCTTACCGCGGGCCAAGACCATGGAACGCAGCAGAACGTGCGGCGCAGGAGGAAGAGGAGAGTCGAAGAGGCGGAGGCAGCTACCAGTCGAATCGAGGACCTGTTCGTACCCGATACCACTAAGAAGATTCGCACCAACCGTAGTATGCTTCATGTGGGAATTATTCTTGTGGCATTATTTATTGCTCTGATTGGATATATTGTCAAGTTTACAGTATATGACAGTCCGACGGTCATCACGAACCCTTATAACCGAAGAACCAGCAATCTTGTGGAGAAGATTACCAGAGGTGAGATCAAAAGTGCCAACGATAAGATTCTTGCAGTGACTAAGAAGGATGACAATGGAGAAGAGTATCGCTACTATCCTTATGAGGATATGTTTGCGCATGTGGTAGGTTATAACACTCATGGAAAGAGTGGACTGGAATCCGCATACAATTATGAATTGTTAAAATCACATGTCAATATCTTACGTCAGTTTTCCGACGGGGCTCAGGAAGAGAAGAGTCAGGGAGATACCCTGCTCACAACTTTGGATACCCGCCTGCAGAAGGCAGCTTATGAGGCTTTGGGAGAACACCGAGGTGTCGTGATTGCAATCTCACCATCCACAGGTAAAGTTCGTGCTATGGTTTCAAAGCCAGATTTTAATCCGAACGATATCGCAGATAACTGGTCTGATATTAACGATGAGGGAAGTTCTGTGCTGGTCAATCGCGCAGTTCAGGGATTATACCCACCAGGATCCACCTATAAGCTGATGACAGCGCTCTCTTATATCGAACAGAATCCAAGAACCTATCAGGATTTTCATTATAATTGTGACGGTGAGGCTATTATCGATAGTGTTAAGATTCACTGCTACAATGGAGAGGAGCATGGGAAAGAAGATTTCACGGAGGCTTTTGCAGAGTCCTGTAACACTGCCTTCGCTACCATTGGAAGTAAGCTGAATCTTCAGGAATTCAGAGACTTGAATGACCAATGTCTCTTTAATCGCTCCATTCCTTTTGATCTCCCAGTGAAAAAGAGTCAGTTCGTTCTCGACCGAAAGTCCAGTAAAAGCCAGGTCCCTCAGACGGCAATTGGACAGGGGAACACTCTGATGACACCACTTCATAATGCGCTCTTAATCAGTGCAGTTGCCAATGATGGCATTCTGATGAAGCCAGAGCTTACCGAGGGGATCGAAAGCTTTGATGGCCATAAAGTCAGCACGACAAAGCCGGAGAAGATTGGTCGATTGATAGATTCCAATGATAATCTTGCTCTGAAAAAGATGCTCCGTAAGGTTGTCACAGAAGGAACTGCAGATGACCTTGACAATGATGAATATAAAGTCTATGGTAAAACTGGAACAGCAGAGAATTCTGGAGAGAATGCTCACGCCTGGTTCATCGGTTTCTCCGAGAAGGAGGAGAAGGCAGATCTTTCTGTCTGTGTGCTGGTAGAGAACTCTGGAAAGGCAAGCAGGTATGCTGTTCCAATTGCAAAGCGTATGTTTGAGTCTTATTATAATAATGAGATGGATAAGACTTACACGAATATAGAGAATACGAATTAATAATAAGTAGTCTTCAGGAGTACGATTGTGGAAAATAGGGAGAGACAAGGCAATATGATAAAAGCAGTGAGCAGTGGTGGCATCGTGATTCATCACGGTAAGATTCTGCTTCTCTATAAGAATTACAGAGGAAGATATGAAGGGTGGGTTATGCCCAAAGGAACCGTCGAGCCAGGAGAGACTTATCAGCAGACGGCGATTCGCGAAGTGAAAGAGGAGACGAGTGCGGATGCTGAGATTGTCAAGTATGTTGGCAAGAGTTCTTATAATTTCAGGACTTCTCACGATATGATTCACAAGGAAGTACACTGGTATCTGATGACTTCTAAGAGTTTCTACTCGAATCCTCAGAAAGAGGAATATTTCGAAGACTCTGGATATTATAAATATCATGAGGCATACCATCTGCTTCGCTTTTCGAATGAGAGAGATATCTTGGAGGAAGCGTGGGAGCGGTATCATGAATTGAAAAGTGTTGGCCTTTGGCCAGAAAAGGACTTGAGAAAGAAGAGATATCGATAGTGGCCTTCTGCTTTTTTCATTGACAGTATTCGTGGAGTTATGTTATAATATCTAAGTTGATATGCCGGCATGTCGGAACTGGCAGACGAGACAGACTCAAAATCTGTTGATGGCAACATCGTGTGGGTTCGATTCCCACTGCCGGCATTGATTGATTGGCCTTCATACCTATCGTAGGTATGAAGGCCTTTGCTGTGTGAGGAGATATTATGTCAGATACGATTGTTTTAAAAAAGGAGAAGAACTCCTACCTTTTCAGTAATCACGACCTGAAGGAGATGTTTCTGCCACTGATTATTGAACAGTTTTTGAACTTTTTTGTGGGACTTGTGGATTCCATCATGGTTGCCCAGGTAGGGGAATATGCTGTCTCTGGCGTTTCTCTGATTGATAATGTCATGGTTCTCCTTATCTCTTTCTTTTCTGCGATGGCAACGGGAGGTGCCGTGATTGCAGGCCAGTATCTTGGAAGGAGGGATCACGAACAGGCAAAACATGCAGCGAATCAGCTGATGAAAGTGATGCTGCTTCTTTCCATACTTTTGATGTTGGTTCTCTATGCCTGCCGGCTGTTTATCTTAGATGTCCTTTACGGAAATATTACTGGTGATGTACGAAGGGCTGCTAATATCTATCTGGTGGTTGTGGGGGCTTCCATCCCATTCCTAGGACTTTATCATGGTGGAGCTGCGATCTTTCGTACCATGAATAAACCTAAAGTGACCATGTATGTGATGACAGCTATGAATATAGTTAATATCTTTGGTAATGCGCTTCTGGTTCTGCGTTATCATCTGGGAGTTCTTGGAATCGCAATCCCGACCCTGGTATCTAGAATTGGGGCAGCGGTCATCATCCTGATTCTTGCAGATCAGAAGAAGAACAGTCTGTGTGTTCAGGGCTGGCTTTTTGAAAGGTTCGATATCACTATGGTTCGCAGAGTCTTTCGTATTGGACTTCCTTTTGGATTTGAGAGCGGTCTTTTCAATCTGGGAAGACTTCTGGTTCTCAATATTGTGACCCATTACAGCACCGCTGCAATCGCGGCGAACGCAGCGGGAGGGACCATCTCAATGATGATTCTGATTCCTGGCTCCGCTATTAATCTCGGACTTTCTGTCGTGGTATCGAGATGCGTGGGAGCGGATGATTATGACCAGACCAGATATTATGTCAGAAAGATTGCTAAAATTCTACAGTGTGGACTTCTGATCAGTGCAGGAATTGTGCTAGTTGCAATGCCGCTATTGATGAAGATTTATCACTTGTCGGGAGAGGCGACCAGACTTACCTGGATTATTGTCATCCTCTATGCTATCTTTATTAATCTTCTCTACACCCCTCGTATAATAGTTTTATAAAGTTAATAGTTACTACTGAATGAGAACTCATTCGAATGTATAAGGTAAGAACAGGGGGGAGAAAAAACTTCCTGCTGTCCGTCCCTAATCGTTCCTTGA
>JAXJRI010000009.1:0-10598 GCA_036310685.1 Lachnospiraceae bacterium
GAGCAGCTGACCGCCCTGAAGAATTACAAGCAGGCAGCTCGCTATGATGAGAAACAGATCATGATTGAAGAGCGTGGTAAGGAGCCAAGAAATGTTACAAAAGCAGCTTTAGATTTCCTGACTAATATGGAGAAGTTTTATACTAAGGCTAATTGCAAAGATGCCTTGGATATGATAGATTATCAGAGGGATAAAGTCCTTAATCCAAATCAGAGATATGCAGTCCGCGTGGCTAAGATGTTTGGCGGCGATTATGTCAAGAAGGGTATGCAGATGGCTAAGATTTACGCTGATACCCTGATGGAGGAGTAGTTCAAGACAGCATAGATTATTCTAAGAAGCAAAGAGGAAAAGAAATGTGTGAGCTGTTCGGATTCAATAGTAGATACCCGTATGTGATTAATGAATATCTGAAAACATTTTTCAGCCACAGTATCCATCATCCTCATGGATGGGGTCTGGCTTGTTTGGATGATGGAGAATGTTCCCTTGAGAAGGAACCCATCAAGGCGGCCGACAGTCATTATTTGAAAGAGCGACTGACCATGGATATTAATTCGCGTACCGTGTTAGCTCACATCCGTTATGCCACCATCGGTAACCTGGGGTACAAGAACTGTCATCCTTACAGTGGGAATGACAGTAGCGGGCGTCGATGGACCTTGATTCATAATGGTACCATCTTTCAGTATGAGCCGATTAATGGGTATATCCATATCCAAGCGGGCACAACGGACTCAGAGCGAGTATTTCTTTATCTGATCGATCAGATGAATCTTGCAATGAATAAGAAGGGCGGTCCACTGAATGAAGAGGAACGATTCGATGTCTTAGACGCTATGATAGTGGATATGGCGAAGGGCAATAAGTTAAACCTCATGATCTACGATGGAGAGCAGCTTTATGTCCACATGAATGCTCCGGACACACTTCACTACTTCCGCAAAAGAGATTTTATCATGTTTGCCACTACCCCTTTGAGCAAGTATGGTTGGGAGGACATGCCGCTCAATACCCTCTATGCCTTCAAGGAGGGCAGACCAATCTATAAAGGTACTACTCATGATGGTTCTTACATCATGAATCCAGAAGATTATAAATATCTCTATCAGGAATTTGCAAATTTATAGAGTTGAACTTTTTGTTCGACATTTTAGATTATTATTTATTATCTCGATAGCTGGTTCCTGTTGGAGCCGTATTGCACTGCTGAATCCTTACCTTGATGATGTTTTTGTAAGGAGCAAGTAGGGCAGGCAGAGCGTAGGCTCAGATGGGAACCAGTGAGAAATAATCTAGTTAAATATTTACAATAGAAGATCAATGTGATATTTTTAAAGAATCCATCTCCCCAAAGGCAGATAGCTGCAGATGGGGAAGATGGATTTTGTGTGCATAAATGAATGCAGCAGATTAGCATAAACAATGAAAGATTAACTTGCAGCGTGGAGCTGCCTTTATCATATATGGGACAGGAGTCAGTATGAGATATATTACAGTAGAAGAGATTGAACAGAAGCAGAAGGGTGACTACACTTTGATTGACGTGCGTACCCCGGAGGATTATCAGAAGGCAACCTTCTTAGATGCCGTTAATATCCCTCTGGATGGCTTTTTGGACCATGTAGGAGAGATTCCTAAGGAGAAGCCAGTTTATATCCTCTGCCATACTGGGAAGAATAGTATCGATCTGGTAGAACAGTTAGAGGAAGACGGATACGATGCCTATAATATCAAGGGAGGATATCGATCGGTTCTTCGCCTACAGCTGAGCCGTTATGTCGATAAGAAGGAGGGCATTGCTGACCGCCAGAGGGAGATTGAGCGGAGTATTATTAAGAAGTTTCGCAAACCAATCTGGAGGAAATTCACCAAGGCGATCAATGAGTATGACCTGGTTCAGGAGGGGGATAAGATCGCCTGTTGTATCTCTGGAGGTAAAGATTCCATGCTGATGGCTAAACTCTTACAGGAGCTTCAGAGACATGGCAAGGTTCATTTTGATATAGTCTTCTTAGTAATGAACCCAGGGTATAATGAAGAGAACTGGCTGATGATCAAGAACAATGCCAAGCTTCTTGGAATTCCGATCACTGTATTCGAGAGTGATATCTTTAACTCTGTTGTCGATGTGGAGAAGAATCCATGTTATCTCTGTGCCAGAATGAGGAGGGGCTATCTCTACAATCATGCCAGAAGATTAGGTTGTAATAAGATCGCCTTAGGCCACCATTTTGATGATATGATCGAGACGGTTCTGATGGGTATGCTGTACGGCGGAAAGATTGAGACGATGATGCCAAAGCTCCACAGTCAGCATTTTGCAGGCATGGAGCTTATTAGACCGATGTACATGATTAAGGAGGATGCTATCAAGGCATGGCGCGATTATAATGGTTTACATTTCATTCAGTGTGCCTGCCGTCTTACCGAGAGGAGTCAGGCATGTGGAGGAGAGAAAGGGTCTAAGCGTGATGAGATGAAGGCACTGGTTCGTCGTTTCAATGAGATTAACCCTAACATTGAGAAGAATATCTTCCGAAGTGTGCATAATGTGAACTTAAATACTATCATTGGCTACCACCGTGATGACGATGTCTATAACTTCTTAGATGACTATGAAGAGCGCGGTAAGATTATCTATGAGCGCGCCAAAGAGTGGGAAGCTAAGGAAGCTAAAAATCTAGAAAAATAGAAATGAAGAGGCGCGTCTACAAAGAGAACAGCCACTGGCGGTTCTCATGCATGCTTGGCAATCACTCACATCCCCACTTGTAAGCAAGCTTAGGTGGGATGATGAGTTTTGTCACTGTAGACATATAAATAAGGATAACTACAGTTCGTTATTCTTAATATTGCAAAAATGGCAGGGTAAAGACCACTTATTGAGAAAAACTATCAATAAGCTCCTTCCTTGAAAAGTGCCCAATATCGTATAATAAGTATAGCTATTCAGTAGGTTTGAAGGAACCTATTGGATAGTTATTATTATATGATAAACTTTAAAGTAAAGGAGATAGTGATATGTTTAATTGTAACATTAACTGGAAAAAAGTAGGTCTTTTCGCTTGTGGTACTTTATTTGGAAGTGCTGGATTTAAGATTCTTGGAAGCAAGGATGCCAGAAAGGTTTATACTGGTGTGACTGCTGCGGTTCTTCGTGGCAAAGATGGTGTTATGAAAGCTGCAACATGCGTTCAGGAGAATGCAGAGGATATTTATGCTGAGGCTGTTCAGGAGAATGAGAAGAGAGCCGCAGCTGATGCCGCAGTTGACGATGAGGAGACAGCAGAGGTAGAGGAAGAGGAGAGCAAAAACGAGGATGTCGTAGAGGAATAATCCTTCTGTGTTAAGGGAGTGGATTAATAATGAGATTCTATATAAGACATGAGATTCGCGGACGGATCCGAGTTCATATGGATTTGTCACGAATGACAATAGAACAGGCGGATATCCTGCAGTATTATCTAGATCACCTCTCAAATGTTAAGGTAAAGAAAGTTAAGATTCAGCACCGCACACAGGACGTGACTATCCTTTATGAGGGGAATCGAGATCAGTTAATTGAGGCACTGAGAAGATTCCATTTCAAAGAAGCCCATGCCAAAGTGCCTGCGGAGTATTTGGAGAACTCTGGCAGAGAGCTCAATGATACTTATAAGACCAAACTGGTGACTGCTTTGACAGGAAGAGCCTTTAAGAGAATCTTTCTTCCGACACCAGTCCGGACGGCACTCACAGCAATTCGGTCGATCAAATACATTTCCTTGGGGATCAAGACTTTGATCCATCGCAAGATAGAGGTCCCAGTTTTAGATGCGACGGCAATCACAGTTTCTATGGCGAGTGGAGATTTTGCGACGGCTGGCTCCATCATGTTCCTCTTAAATATCGGAGAGATTCTGGAGGAGTGGACTCACAAGAAGTCGGTTGATGATCTGGCAAGAAGTATGTCTCTCCATGTCGATAAAGTCTGGATGCTGGCAGAGGGTGAGGAGGTCTTAACCAACGCAGATCAGATTGAGAAGGGAGATCAGATTGTCGTTCATATGGGCAATGTTATCCCGTTTGACGGACCTGTCGTTGCTGGAGAAGCCATGGTTAATCAGTCTTCTCTGACAGGAGAGTCTATGCCAGTCAGGAAGACGGTGGGGAGCTACGTTTACGCAGGTACTGTTCTTGAGGAAGGGGAGTTAACCCTGCAAGTTAAAGAGACGAGTGGTTCGGGAAAGTTCGATAAGATTGTCAAGATGATTGAGGAATCTGAGAAAATGAAGTCCTCTGTGGAGAGTAAAGCTGAGCATCTGGCAGATCGTCTTGTTCCATACACCTTGCTCGGTTCTGCACTTACCGGACTGATTACAGGCAATGCAACCAAAGCGATATCTGTCCTTATGGTTGATTATTCCTGTGCACTTAAACTGGCAATGCCTATTTCAGTGCTTTCTGCTATCCGCGAGGCTGGAGACTATAATGTGACCGTGAAGGGTGGAAAATTCATGGAAGCAGTTGCCGATGCAGATACCATCGTTTTTGACAAAACAGGAACTCTCACCAAGGCTAGGCCGACGGTTGCCAAGGTATATGCTTTTAATGGGATGAATTCTGATGAACTCTTAAGAATCGCAGCATGCATGGAAGAACATTTCCCGCATTCCATGGCAAAAGCAGTGGTGGATGCAGCTGCCAGCAGAGGATTAGTTCATGAGGAGATGCATTCTAAAGTAGAATATATTGTTGCGCATGGTATCTCTACAGCCATTGGAGATCATAATTGTATCATCGGAAGCTATCATTTCGTCTTCGAGGATGAGAAGGTGAGGATACCTCAGGGAATGGAAGATAAGTTCCATTCAATCCCGACAGAATATTCCCAACTCTACTTGGCGATAGACGGAAAGCTTGCCGCAGTAATTTGTATCGAAGATCCTCTTCGTGAGGAGGCGGAGGATGTGATCAAGGCGTTGAAAGGTGTTGGTTTCTCGAAGATTGTCATGATGACGGGTGACAGTCATCGAACAGCGAAAGCCATCGCAAAAAAAGTCGGAGTAGACGAGTATTACGCCGAAGTTCTGCCGGAGGATAAGGCAAACTTTGTGGAGAAAGAGAAGGCAGCGGACCGGAGGGTCATCATGGTCGGTGATGGTATTAATGATTCTCCAGCCTTATCAGCCGCCGATGTTGGAGTCGCTATCAGCAATGGTGCCCAGATCGCCAGGGAGATCGCAGATGTAACCATCAGCGGAGACAGCTTAGATCAGCTAGTTGCCCTAAAGCAGATCAGTACAGGACTGATGCGACGCATTCACACCAACTATCATACTATCATTGGAATTAATACTTCACTGATTGTGTTAGGAGTCCTGGGAGTCCTGCAGCCGGCAACCTCAGCCTTATTCCACAATACCTCAACGATTGTGATTGGACTGAGAAGTATGAGAAGGCTGATTGGATAAGTATTCATATCAAGATTTAAAAAACAACACCCAGCTAATATCGTGTTTAGATATTAGCTGGGTGCTTTTTTGCTTGCCTTAGCATGCAAAATGAACCGCCAGTGGCTGTTCATCTTGTTTAACCTACGATTGTTCCGCCGCCGACTACATGGTCACCGCGATAGACAACGACTGCCTGACCTTTCGTGATGGCACGCATTGGCTCTAAGAAATGGATCGCAACTCTGCCGTCATCCATCTTCCTGACGGTGCAAGGTTTGTCGACCTGGTGATAGCGGATTCTTCCCTCAATCACTTCATCCAAAGCAGCATCCTCAATCCAGTTGAAATCATCGGCTATTAAGTCATTGCGGAAGAGTTCGTCGTTGTGACCGATAACGACCTCATTCGTCTTAGGTCGAATCTCTAAGACATAGTAAGGCTCTGGGGCGGAAATGCCTAGTCCACGGCGCTGCCCGACGGTGTAACAGTAATAACCCTTATGCTGGGCGATGACATTGCCTTCGGTGTCCACGAAGTTGCCTGGCACGCTCTTTTCGCCGGTGGTCTCCTCGATGAACTTATGGTAATCACCATCTGGAATAAAGCAGATATCCTGACTGTCATGCTTGTGGGCGTTGAAAAAGCCAGCTTCCTCTGCAATCTTACGAATCTCAGTCTTCTTATACTCGCCAAGAGGGAAGACGGTGTGAGCTAGCTGATCCTGAGTCATAGAGTATAGAACGTAGCTCTGGTCCTTAGAATCGTCTAAGCCCTTTCTTAACTGGTATCGGTCTCCTTCCTTTACGACTCTGGCATAATGGCCGGTGACAATCACATCACAGCCTAATGCCTTTGCTCTCTTATAGAGATGTTCGAACTTCAGATGGCGGTTGCACTCGATACATGGATTTGGAGTCATACCATTCTGATAGCTTCGGATAAAAGGATCGATGACCTTATCCTTAAAATCATCTTTAAAATTAAAAACGTAATAAGGCATATTTAATTTGTATGCCACGCTTCTTGCATCTTCGATATCACTTAAGGAACAGCATGTCTTCTCACACTTGATTCCGATATCGTCATTATCATAAAGCTTCATGGTAACTCCGACACAGTCGTATCCCTGCTTCTGCATGAGATAAGCTGCAACAGAAGAATCCACTCCTCCGCTCATTGCGATTAAAGCTTTTTTCGCCATAATACTCCTTTATATAAACCTACATTTTTTAAAAGTCAATCACTCTGGGATTGTAATAACTCCAGTTATGGCGCTGGTGGCAGCGGTTGCTGGGGAGCCTAAGTAGATGCCTACTTTGGAAGATCCCATACGTCCTAAGAAGTTACGGTTGTTTGTGGCGAGGACTTTCTCGTCATCGGCTAAGATTCCACCGGCACGTCCACAGCAGAGGCCGCATCCTGGCTGAGTGATGATACATCCAGCAGCGGCTAACTTCTCCATATAGCCTGCTTCAATTGCCTGCAGGTAGATCTTACGGCTGGCTGGAGTGATGATGGTGCGGACTTTTACGGTCTTGCCATCTAAGATTTTGGCAGCAGCAGCTAAGTCTTCTAGACGGCCGTTGGTGCAGGAACCGATGAATACCTGATCAATCTTGATTCCGGCAATCTCGCTAACTGGATGGATGTTATCTACCTGAGATGGGCATGCACAGACAGGAACGAGGTCCTCGGCATTGTAAGTTAAGGTGCGGCAGTATTCTGCATCCTCGTCACCGTAGAGCCAGTCGACATCTTTCATCTCAACCTGAGAGTACTCGCAGGTCTTCTCGTCTGGCTTGAATAGACAGCACTTTGCACCAGCCTCGACAGCCATGTTGGAGATGGTCATTCGGGAAGCGACGCTCATGGCATCGACTGTGTTTCCGGAAAGCTCGATGGATTTGTAGGTAGCTCCGTCAGAACGGATATCGCCTAAGATTCGTAAGATCACATCCTTGCTAGCGACATTGGCAGGTAAGGTACCATTGATTACAACCTTGATGGTCTCAGGAACACGGATCCACATCTGACCGGTACCTAAGATGGAAGCCATCTCTGTGTAGCCGATTCCAGAAGAGAAGCAGCCGACACAGCCATAGGTTGTGGTGTGAGAGTCTGTTCCAAAGACGATGTTGCCAGGCTTTGCATAGCCTGCCTCTGTCATCAGCTGATGGCAGATACCGTCGCTTCTATGAACATGGGTTAAGCCATATTTATCAGCGAATTCATCACCGATCTTAAAATGTCTGACGTCTTCCACAGCGCTGGTTGGAACCAGATGGTCATAGATTAAGACAACTTTATCTGGATCCCAGAGCTTTGTAAAGCCCATCTCCTCAAATTTCTCTTTTACGAATGGGATGAAGATATCATGAATCATGACACGGTCGACATTGACAGTGACAATCTGTCCTGGTTTTACATCATCCATTCCTGTATTGTTCATAACAATTTTTTCGATTAATGTATGTCCCATCTTGACCTCCTATCGGATACCATTGCGTTTCTGCATAGCCTTAACCAGACCGCCCTCGTTGATGATCTCCATCAGATTATCTGGGAGAGGAGAGATTGGGAAGGTAGAACCATTGGCGCTTAAGGATTCGCCCATCTTGACAGTGATGGTATCCCCTTCCTTAACAGCGTCCTGAATCTGGCTGTTCTCGATCAAGAGAAGGCCGTTATTGATGGAGTTTCTAAAGAAAATGCGGGCATATGATTTTGCGATGACGCAGGATACACCCAGTGCCTTGATAATCTCTGGTGCCTGCTCTCTAGAAGAGCCACATCCAAAGTTCTTGCCGGCAACAATGATATCCCCTTTATTAATCTGTCCAGCTAATTCTGGACGAAGAGGAGAAAATGCATATTGTTTCATATCTTCTACGGTTGGAAGCGCCAGGTAATCAGTAGGGATGATGATATCCGTATCAATGTCATCCCCGAGAACCCACACTTTTCCAGTAAATTCTTTCATGATTGATCCTTTCATACGATGGCCTTATTTATACTTCGTAATTTCCAGTGATATATCCAGCCAGTGCGGAAGCAGCCACGGTAGCTGCACTAGCCATATAAACCTTAGAGCTTGGATCGCCAGCACGTCCCTTGAAGTTTCTGGTTCCAGTGGATATGAGGACTTCATTCGGTCCGATGACTCCCTGACAGCTGCCCCAGCATACAGAACAGTTAGTGTTCATCATCATGGCGCCTGCTTTCACAAGATCAGTGATAACACCTTCTTTTAATGCCTGAATGTAGACTGACTGAGAAGCTGGTGCAACCAGGAATCGTACTTTCGGGCTGATCTTCTTACCGCGAACAACATCGGCAGCAGCACGGAGGTCTTCGATACGTCCATTGTTGCAGGAACCAACAAATGCTTCATCGATGGCAATCTTCTCTTTGGAAACATTCTCTAAGGTATCGAAGTTGTCGACAAAGTCTGGACGGACAACGACTGGACGAATCTTGTCCAAGTCATAGTCGTAAACTTTTAAGAACTTGGCATCGTCGTCACTCTTGAATAAATATTTGGCTTCTCTGCCATGAGCCTTGCAGTATTCTACTACCTTCTCATCTGGCTCTACGATACCAGCTTTCGCTCCAGCTTCGACAGTCAGGTTGCAGAGAACGATACGGTCGCTGATGCTTAAGTTGTGAGCACCGTCACCGGCAAATTCCATAACTTTATAGTTGGCGCCGTTAGCCCCGATATCACCGATGATAGTAAGGATTAAGTCACGGGCATAGACACCAGGCCTTAATTTCCCATGCAGATTAAAGCGGATGGTTTCTGGGACCATAACCCAGGAAGAACCAGTTACCATGCCATAGAGGAAGTCTGTACATCCGACACCGGTACCGAAGGCACCCAGGGCACCGTAGGAAGTGGTGTGAGAGTCTGCACCGAAGATTAACTCACCTGGGCAGACATAATCCTCTAACATGACCTGGTGGCAGACACCCTGTCCCTCATAGAGGCGGATGTTATGTTCAAAAGCAAAGTCACGCATTTTCTTATGTGCAGCGGCTGTCTTAGAGTTCTCAGCAGGCACGTTGTGGTCCATGATGAAGACAATTTTTTCAGGATCTGCGATCTTAGGATGTTTGAGCAGGTTATTATACATATCTACAGTAAGATGGGTGGTTCCATCGTTACTCATCATACGGTCAAGTTTCACAGTGTAGATATCGTTAGGCGCTACACTATCAACACCAGCAGCTCTGGCGATGATCTTCTCTCCGATTGTCATACCCATATTATTCGTCCTCCTTATTTAAGAATGAGATCAGGCCGCCTGCATTGAGGATGCGCTGCATGTATTCTGGAAGCTTAGTTCCATGGTAGACGGTACCGTTCACGGTAATCGTTCCACTTGTGAGATCCAGGTCTACCTTGTCTCCCTCTTCTACATTGTCATAGAGATCTTTACAGACGATAACTGGAAGTCCGATATTGATGGAATTGCGATAGAAGATACGTGCGAAGGACTTCGCAACGACCGCCTGAATTCCCAGGGCTTTTAAGACACTTGGTGCCTGCTCTCTGGAAGAGCCGCATCCAAAGTTCTCACCGGCAACGATAATGTCACCAGGATGTACCTTGCTTGCGAACTGTGGATCCAGTGATTCAAAGGTGTATTGTTTCATCGCCTCAACATCTGGCAGAAGCAGATACTGAGAAGCGATAATCTGATCGGTATCGACATCATTGTGAAATTTCCAGATCTGATCACTCATAATTATTTACCTCCATTAAAAAGGGTACTTTGAATGCACCTACTTTTATGACTTCAGTGTCAAAACTCATCATCCCGCGTAAGCTTGCTTACAAGTGGGGTGTGAGTTATTGCCACCCACATTCTTTGATGCTTTAATGCTATACCTTATAACATACTACAATTATAAATAGGTGTCAAAAGGGAGTGTCGTTTTAGGTACTGTTCATGCATAAACGGTAGCTCGTTTTAAACTTTTTTGGATTAAACCTTTACTAAATAGAAAATTCCCTTGAGAATTTTTAGGAATATGATATAACCGGAGTTTGCCACTTTATAAAAGCAAAACGGAGCCAGAAAAGGCTCCGTTTCTTTGATGAACATTAAATTTGTTGTGTAAATACAGTGCGTTGGATTTTTGAGAATATATACCTAC
>JAXJRI010000010.1:0-16307 GCA_036310685.1 Lachnospiraceae bacterium
AGATGGAAGTCAGTGAAAATAGTTTGAACTACCTGTATTAATATCATGCATGAACTGTAACCAACATGAACTGTAACGGTAAGATCAGGCACGAAATAGATAGTTACATTCTAGAAAATCTGTGCTATCATATAAAAGTAATTCTAGTATTGGTGCAAACCTACTTATCACACAAGGACTTAAAACAAGTCCACTATCTTATATTTATCAGATCACGTACGAGAAATTTCGCCAAGATCCCAGATTTTAAGAATAATGAGCTAAAATAATGAGCTAATAAGAACCAAATGCGAAAACACGATTATTTTGATGGAGTGTAGGCATTTATATATGGAGGTATCTATGGATTATCGCAGTTTGAAATTAGTAGAACTCCGCGAAATTGCCAAAGAGCGCGGGTTGAAGAAGATCAGCAGCCTGAAAAAGGGCCAACTGATTGAGCGACTGATTGTATCAGAAGGACAGGAAGAAATCCAGCCCAAAGAAACAGTTGTATCAAAGACCCCGGACAATGGCACAGTGGGAAGTTCTGCCGATCAGATGGAAGCCAAAAGAGAAGGTCAGGCTTTTAAGAAGAATGTTTCAGAAACAGAAAAATTAGAAATAGAAAAATCAGAGACAGAAGAATCAGAGATAGAAAAATCAGAGACAGAAAAATCAGAGATAGAAAAATCAGAGGCAGAAAAATCAGAGATAGAAAAATCAGGGACAGAAAAGTCAGAGACAGGAGAAAAGAGACAGGAAGAATCCAGCGAGGATAATTCTAAGAGAGAAGTACATCGCGGCAGAAGATCGCAGGGTAATAACCGCAGAGGACGCAGAAATAACCGTAATGATCGTGGCAATCGCCGTGAGGATAAGGAGCATGCTGAGGCCAACGAACAAAGTCATTCTGAAGAGCCTGCTGCTGAGGTCGAGGATCCCAGAGATGAGAATCCTCATGCTAAGGGAGAACATGAGGCTCATGAGACGGAGGAGAAACCGGAGGCAGAAGGAATCTTAGAGGTTATGCAGGACGGTTATGGTTTTATCCGTTCGGACAATTACATGCCGGGAGCCAATGACGTCTACGTATCCCCTTCTCAGATTCGACGTTTTAACTTGAAAACTGGAGATATTTTAAAAGGTAAGATTCGCGAGCGTAATGAGAGAGATAAATTTGCTGCTCTCCTTTTTGTGGAGTCAGTCAATGGGGAGAATCCTTATGAGGTTTCCAAACGTAAGAACTTTGAAGATCTGACCCCGATCTTCCCGAATGAGAAGATTCAGTTAGAGAGACCTGGCGGAGAAATTGCTTTACGTATGATTGATCTTCTGTCCCCAATTGGAAAGGGACAGCGTGGTATGATCGTCTCCCAGCCGAAAACTGGTAAGACCACCCTGATCAAGCAGATTGCCAAGAGCATCGCCAACACCCACCCAGAGATGAAGGTTATCATTCTCTTGATTGATGAACGTCCAGAGGAGGTTACCGACATCAGAGAATATATCGAAGGCCCGAACGTGGAAGTCATCTACTCCACCTTTGATGAGATGCCGGACCATCACAAGAGAGTTTCTGAGATGGTATTAGATCGTGCCAAGCGACTGGTTGAGAGTCACAAGGATGTCATCATCCTACTTGATTCTATCACAAGACTTGCCAGGGCCTACAACCTTCTGGTTCCTCCGAGCGGACGTACCTTATCCGGTGGACTTGACCCGGCAGCCCTGTACTTCCCAAAGAAATTCTTCGGTGCTGCCCGAAATATGCGAGAGGGAGGCAGCCTGACGATTCTTGCCACGGCCTTAGTAGATACTGGAAGTAAGATGGATGATGTCGTCTTCGAGGAGTTCAAGGGAACGGGTAACATGGAGCTGGTATTAGACCGCAAGCTGGCAGAGAAACGTATCTTCCCAGCTATCAATATCCAGAAATCCAGTACCCGCCGAGAGGACCTTCTCTTAACCCCAGAAGAACGAGAGGTAGTTTATGCCCTTCACCGCGAGATGGGTGGCGGTCGTTCAGAAGACAACGTCGAGCAGGTTATGGATTTCTTTAAAAAGACCAAGACCAATCAGGAATTGGTTGAGGTATTAAGAAGATCCTGGCTTAAGAGACAATAATTACTAATCGCTAAAGTAGAAAAATCATAGCTATTGACGAGTCTGCAGTCTTGTGCTAAAGTGACGAATGCTTAGAAAAATGCGAATAATGAGAGAGACCAAAGTTATAAAGACAGAAAGGATACTTTAGATGAATTATTTAAAAGTGTTTCTGATATCGATGGTCCCGGTTGTGGAGCTTAGAGGTGCGATTCCTTACTCTCAGTATCTGGGACTTCCCCTGCTGCCGTCCTATCTGGTAGCAATTGTAGGCAATATGATTCCAGTGCCTTTTATCTATCTCTTCGCCAGGAAGATCTTAGAGCTGGGAAGCGGCTGGCCGGTTGTAGGTGGTTTCTTCCGCTGGTGCATGAGAAAGGGAGAGAGTGGCGGAAAGAAGCTTCAGGAGAAGGCCGGAAGAGGTCTGATCGTCGCACTGCTTCTCTTTGTCGGAGTCCCGCTTCCGGGAACCGGCGCGTGGACAGGAACGCTGGCTGCAAGTATTTTGGATATGAAGTTTAAAGATAGTGTTCTGGCATGTATGGGCGGAGTGCTTCTTGCAGGTGTCATCATGGGCGCTGCAAGTGCGGGATTCTTCACCATGCTTCGAGCATTCTAAGGGATTGATAAGGGCGTCAAAGGATATCGGGGGGATATATTTGGCGCCTGTTTGTTAGAGAAGATTATGTGTTTTGCCCTGGAAGAGTGGCTTTTAGGGGGAAAGGGGGTTTCGATGGATCGCATCAGAGATTATCTAAAAGGTACCTATGGTTTTGACAGTCTATCTTGTGCCCTTCTGCTGATCACGGTTCTGTTAGACCTGATTGCCCTGATTATTCATCGTTATTTTTACCGATTAGGCAATGAGTGGGTGGGAATTCTGGGAGTCTTAAGTCTGCTGCCGCTTGTCGCAGTGGTCTTTAGAACCTTCTCAAAGCATAAGGCGGAGAGAAAGCGGACCAATGACCAATTTGTGGAGATGATAGATCCAGCATTCTATGCCATACAAGACTGGGAGGCTAGAAGTGAAGAGCGCAAGGTCTATAAGTTTTACAAGTGTCCTTCCTGCCATCAGGAGCTGAGGGTTCCCAGAGGCAAGGGACGAATTGAGATTACCTGCCCTAACTGTGGGGAGAAATTTATCAAGACTTCTTAAATACGACTTAAGGGCAGGATTGTGAAAGACGCAAAGCGACGGGACAATCTGCAGTCACTTTCGACACCCACATCATGAGATACAGGAGAAATTATGAACAAGATTAATTATCAGAAGGAGTTAGATCAGATTACTGCCAAGATTGATCCGGCACACAAACCGCATCTTTTCCTTCATGCCTGCTGTGCACCCTGCAGCAGTTATGTGCTGGAATATCTGACCCAGTATTTCCGGATTACGGTCTTCTATTATAATCCAAACATTACATCTAAGGAGGAGTACGATCGACGTGTTCATGAACTCTATAAATTCGTGAATGATGCCGGCTACACAGAAGATCAGGTAAGAATTGTGCTCGGGGATTACGACCCTTCCGTCTACTATGAGGCGGTGAAGGGGATGGAAGATCTGCCGGAGAAGAGTCAGAGATGCTATGTCTGTTATAGGCTTCGAATGGAGGAAGCGGCTAAGAAAGCTTCAGAATATGGGGCAGACTATTTCACTACGACCCTCTCCATCAGTCCGCACAAGATCACTTCCTGGATTAATGAGATCGGGGAAGAGTTAGCTAAGAAGTACGGTGTGGCACATCTGCCGAGTGACTTTAAAAAGCGAGGGGGCTTCTTACGCTCGACCGAGTTGTCCAAACAGTACGGACTCTACCGCCAGGACTATTGCGGATGCATTTTCTCCAAGAGAGAGTCGGAGCAAAGGAAAGCCGAGAAGGCAAGGGAAGCGGAAGTTAGTGCATAAGAAGAAGAGGGCGTCCTTCCTATTGAAGGATATCTAATAGGAGATGTCATCAAAAAGGACTTAACAATGTTAAGAATTCAGCGCATCAGCTTGTATTTGCACGAGATGTGTGCTAGATTTGGTTTTAGTGCTGAATTTTTTTTTAGAGTATTATTCAGAAATCATAAAGGGGGCTGCTATGAATCATTACACAAAGCAGGACATCATCAAGATGGTAAAGGAGAACGACGTACAGTTTATTCGTCTCCAGTTTACCGATGTATTTGGAATGTTAAAGAATATCGCCATTACCTCCAGCCAGCTGGAGCGTGCCTTAGATAACAAATGCACTTTTGACGGCTCTTCGATTGAGGGATTTGTCCGTATCGAGGAATCTGATATGTATCTCTACCCGGATTTGTCTACCTTTGAGATCCTGCCGTGGAGACCTCAGCATGGAAAAGTTGCCAGATTTATGTGTGATGTCTATCGCCCAGAGGGTGTGCCTTTTGAGAGAGACAGCCGCTACATCTTAAAGAGAGAGCTTGCTATGCTTGCAGAGGACGGCTACACCTTTGAGGTTGGCCCTGAATGTGAGTTCTTCTTATTCCACTTAGATGAGAACGGGCAGCCGACTACATTGACTCATGAGAAGGCCAGCTATTTTGATGTCACCCCACTTGATCTGGGAGAGAATGCGCGACGTGATATCGTTCTGAATCTGGAGCAGATGGACTTTGAGATCGAAGCTTCTCATCATGAAGTAGCCCCAGCCCAGCATGAGGTTGATTTTAAATATGATAACGCTTTAGCGACAGCAGATAACATCATGACCTTCAAGATGGTAGTTAAGAGTATTGCCAAGAGACATGGTCTTTATGCCACTTTTATGCCAAAGCCTGTTTATGGGGTGGATGGTTCTGGAATGCATATCAACATGTCCCTGTCTAAGGATGGAAGAAACATATTCTTCGATAAGACAGATAAGATGGGACTCAGCAAGGATTGCTACCACTTTATTGCAGGTCTCTTAAAGCATGCGAAGGCTATGAGTATTGTCACCAATCCGATTGTGAATTCTTACAAGCGTCTGGTTCCAGGCTATGAAGCTCCCGTTGCCATCGCCTGGTCTGCTGCAAACCGCAGTCCGCTGATTCGAATTCCTGCAGCCCGTGGAGCGAGCACCCGAATTGAGTTCCGAAGCCCGGACCCTGCAGCTAATCCATATCTTACCATGGCACTCTGCCTGGCAGCGGGAATGGATGGAATCAAGAATCAGTTAGTTCCGCCAGAGCCACTCGGAAAAAATGCTTACAAATACACAGAAGAACAGATGGCTGAGATGAATATTGATATTCTTCCAAAGACATTAGGAGAAGCCATCAAGGAGTTCGAGAAGGACGAATATTTGCAGAAGGTCCTGGGAGAAGAACTCTGCAGAACCTATATTGAGGCAAAGAAGAAAGAATGGGATGAATATTGCGGTCATGTTACCCAGTGGGAGGTAGAGGAATACCTTTATAAGTTCTAATTCTTTAGCTAGCCTTTAGTAACTTCGAAAGATACGGTTGAAGATCAAATACGAACACCGGATACGAGCATCAGTATAAGTAAAGTCAGGGTATGAGGCATTGTCGCAAGTGATAGTTGCATTCCCTAAGAGGGAGATAGCGAAGAAAATTAAAAATATTATGATCCGGAATGGATTTGAAGTGTCCGCAGTCTGTCTGACAGGTTCTCAGGTCCTGCGGGAACTGGAGAATCATGAGACAGGTGTGATTGTCAGTGGTATCCGCTTTGTGGATATGATGTATTCTGATATCAAAGCGGAGCTCGATCATCATTTTGAGATGATTGTGGTCGCCTCCCAGAATCAATGGGGAGAGTATGGGAGAGACGATGTCCTCTGTCTGTCCATGCCTTTAAGGGTTTACGATCTGGTGGACACAGTTCATGACCTTATGAATGAAGTGGACCACCGACTGAAGATAGAGCGGGAGAAGCCGCAGCCGAGAAGTCAGAAAGAGCAGAGCATTATTAATCAGGCTAAAAGACTTCTGATGGACGAGGAAGGCTTCACGGAAGAGGGGGCTCACCGTTACCTGCAGAAACATAGTATGGACACCGGGGACAGCATGGTGGATACCGCCTACATGGTATTAGAATTGTTTCAAAAGATTAGAGATTGATTCATAAGGGACAATAGATAATAAGGAGATCAAATATGAAATTTACAAAGATGCATGGCATTGGCAATGATTACATTTATGTCAATTGCTTTCAGGAGAAGATAGAGGATCCAGCGGAGTTATCCAAATTCGTCAGTGACCGACATTTTGGTGTGGGAGGAGATGGACTGATCTTAATCGCCCCATCTGACAAGGCAGATTTTTGCATGAACATGTATAATGCGGACGGTTCCCAGGGAGAGATGTGCGGTAACGGTATCCGCTGTGTCGGAAAATATGTCTATGACTATGGTCTGACCGATAAGACCGAGGTGTCTGTTGAGACCTTAGCTGGAATCAAGTATCTGACACTGAATGTCAAGGATGGAAAGGTTGCGACAGTTCGTGTCAATATGGGTTCTCCAATCCTTGATCCAGAGCAGATTCCTGTTGTTGCCGACAAGAATCCAGTTGTAGATGAGCCAATCACTGTCATGGGTAAAGAGTGGAGAATGACCTGTGTTTCCATGGGTAATCCACACGCTGTTGTTTTTGTTCCAGAGACTGAGAGCCTTGATCTGGAAAAGATCGGACCTCAGTTTGAAAACCATGAGAGATTCCCGAGAAGGGTCAACACAGAGTTTGTTCAGGTTTTAGACCGTCACACTGCCAACATGAGAGTCTGGGAGCGCGGAAGCGGAGAGACTCTGGCATGCGGTACCGGTGCCTGTGCCACAGTGGTAGCCTGTGTATTAAATGGAAAGACAGACAACAAAGTATTAGTGCATTTACTTGGCGGAGACCTTGAGATTGAGTGGGACCGTGAGAATAATCAGATATACATGACAGGTCCAGCTGCAACGGTCTTCGATGGAGAATTAGTTCGGTAAGAGTTAGTTCTGATGACAAAGTCAACTTATATAGATAGATTATAGAAACGAGGGTAAGCACATGTTTCAGGTTAATGAGAACTATTTAAAACTTCCAGGTAGCTATCTCTTCTCTACCATCGCAAAGAAGGTAGCAAAATATGAGGAAGAGCATCCAGACGCGGACATCATTCGTCTTGGTATCGGCGATGTCACACAGCCATTAGCACCAGCGATCATTGATGCACTTCACAAGGCTGTTGATGAGATGGCTCATGAGGAGACTTTCCACGGATATGCACCAGATCTTGGTTATCAGTTTTTAAGAGATGCCATCGTGAAGGGAGACTATCAGTCACGAGGATGTCAGATCGAGTCCGATGAGATTTTCGTCTCTGACGGTGCCAAGAGTGATTCTGGAAACATTCAGGAGATTTTTGGACCGGACTGCCGTATCGCAGTTTGCGACCCTGTCTATCCTGTTTATGTAGATTCCAATGCTATGGCAGGAAGAACTGGCGATTATGATAAGGAGAAGGAAATGTGGACTAATGTTATCTACATGCCTTCAACTGCAGAGAATCATTTTGTTCCAGAGTTCCCAAAAGAGAATCCGGATATGATTTATCTCTGTGTACCGAATAATCCAACTGGAACTACTCTGACAAAAGATGAGCTTCAGGCCTGGGTTGACTATGCTAACAAGATTGGTGCTGTCATCATCTATGATGCCGCTTATGAGGCATACATCAGCGAAGACAATGTTCCTCACAGCATCTATGAGTGCGAGGGGGCTAGAACATGTGCCATCGAGCTGAGATCCTTCTCTAAGAACGCTGGATTTACTGGAACTCGTCTGGGCTACACCGTCGTTCCTAAAGATTTAAAAGATGCCAACGGAGTTGCTCTTCATGGTCTCTGGGCTAGACGTCATGGAACCAAGTTCAACGGAGCTCCTTACATTGTTCAGAAAGCCGGAGAGGCTTGCTACAGTGAGGAGGGCAAGGCTCAGATCAAAGAGCAGGTTGCTTACTACATGGAGAATGCTAAGATGATTCGTGAGGGTCTGACTGCTGCTGGCTATACAGTATACGGCGGAGTCAACGCTCCTTACATCTGGTTAAAGACTCCGGATAATATGACATCTTGGGAATTCTTTGATTATCTTTTAGATAAGCTCCACATCGTCGGAACTCCGGGATCAGGATTCGGTCCTCATGGAGAAGGATATTTCCGTCTGACTGCATTTGGTTCTCACGAGAACACAAAGAGAGCTATGGAGAGATTTAAGAGTCTGTAAAATTGCGCAAGACGCAAGATGAAGCGTAGGATCCGATAGGATTTTCGTAAGCAGAGCGAACACTAGTGTACACATCAGGAGAGAAGTTAAGCCCTCTCCTGGTGTGTTTCTTTTTTTTGTCTTAGCATGCAAAATGAACCATCATTGCCTGTTCATTATGTTATATAAAAAGATGTGTCATTTGGGGAAATACCGATTTATTTGACGAAAATATGGCCCTTTTAATGATTTTTCACTTGTTTTATGTTATGATGTCTCTAGCAAACTTTAACAATAACCGTACATTATGTAGAGATACGCTCGTGTACGATAGGAGGATATAGAAATGTTTGGCAGAAAGAAGAATAAAGAGAAGGTCAGTCTGTATGGGAATGATCTTCCAGATAATCAGGAAGAGATGACAGAAGAAGCCCAGACGGAAGGGAAGGAAGAGACTTCTCCTTTAGAGCAGGGAGACTGGACCAGTGAACCGGAGGAAGAACAGCCAGAAGAGGCAGGTCTCTGGGTAGATGATGACCAGGAGTTTGGCGATATTGGCGAGGAGGCAGAGGAATCATCTGAGAAAGAGGCAGAGGAATCTGTCAGGGACCAGGAGGAATCTGTCAGGGACCAGGAGGAATCTGTCAGGGACCAGGAAGAACCTGCCAGAGATCAGGAAGGGCCTACCAGCGAAGGCGCTTTAGAAGATAATGAGGAAGAGGAACCTGAGAAGGAATCTGACCGTGAGGACGGGGGAGATAAGAGACGCTCCAAGAAGAAGACAGTAATGGTTGTGGCAGCGGTTGTCTTAGTCGCTATCGTCCTTTTCTTTGTGATGCGCAACTTTGGAAACAGTAACCAGGAGAAGGTTTATGTGCAGTCAGTGCAGACTATCTGCGGATATGGAAGCAGCAATGGCATGAGCAATCGATTCACTGGAACTGTGGATTCCCAGAATGCATGGAACATCACCTTAAGCGACAACATGTCTGTTGAGAAGGCATACGTCAAGGTTGGAGATACTGTTAAGAAGGGTGACCGTCTCTTTAAGTATAATACCGAGCAGTTAAAACTGAGTCTGGATAAGACCCAGCTTGAGATTCAGAGTCTCAATAATGAGATCGCCGAGTTGACCAAAGATATTGCCAAATATGAAGGAGAGATGGGCAAGGCTGATTCTACTAAGAAGATTAACTTAGAGACTCAGATCCTGACAGCAAAGACGACCATCAAGAAGGATCAGTCTACCTTAGAGAGCGATAAGAAGCAGGTCAAGCAGATTAAGAAGAATATCGGGGATGCCACTGTTCGAAGCAAGATGGACGGTGTTGTAAAGAACATCAACGATTCCAATGGCAGCGCAGCAGGCGGAGATGACAGCGATGATATGACAGATACTGGATCTGGATCTGGCAGTGCATCCGCAGGCAATAACGTCTATATGACAGTCCTTGCGGTCGGTAATTACCGCATCAAGGCGAAAGCCTCTGAGACCAATATCTGGCAGCTTGCCAAGGGAGAACCGATGATTGTCCGCTCCAGAATTAATGAGAAGGAGACCTGGAAAGGTACAATCTCTGATATTAAGACAACTCAGACAACCACATCAGATGCCGCTGAGGCAGATACTTCCTTAGATGGCGGTGAGGGAGGAGATTCTTCTACAGATCATGCTTCTTCTTACTATTTCTATGTTGCTCTTAATGATGACAACGGTCTGATGATGGGCCAGCATGTTCTCGTGGAGAAGGATAATGGACAGGATAAGCACAAGAGTGGTATCTGGCTTCCATCCGCATACGTTCTCACTGAGGGCGACCACCACTATGTATGGGCTGCCAACAGCAGAGGCCGTCTGGAAAAGAGAGAGATTACAACGGGTGAGTATGATTCTAAGTTAGAAGAGTATGAAGTTAAAGATGGCTTAAAGCTTTCTGACTATATTGCTTACAATGCCAAGAGCCTAAAAGAGGGTATGGTAATCACCAAGACCGCACCGAAGGATTCTACCGAGGGCTATGAAGATTCCACTGGCGAAGCCATCGATGAGGATAGCCAGGATCTTGCAGAAGATCTGAATGACAGTAACTACTATGAAGAACAGACCTCCGATGATGATATGATATTTGACGCGTCCGGATCTTCGGATTGATGAGGGGAATATCGATGTTACTTGAATTAAGACATATTTATAAAAGTTATCAGCAGGATAAGATCACAATCCCAGTGCTCAAGGATATCAATCTTTCCGTGGAGAAAGGAGAGTATCTGGCAATCATGGGACCATCTGGATCTGGAAAGACAACCATGATGAATCTGATCGGCTGTCTGGACCGCCCGACCAAGGGAGACTATATCCTGGAGGGCAAGTCGGTCGTCAAGTATACAGAGGACCAGCTTTCCGATCTTCGATTGAATACACTGGGCTTTGTTTTCCAGAACTTTAACCTGCTTTCCAAACAGACTGCATTAGACAATGTTGCACTTCCGCTGATTTATGCGGGGATACCGCTCAGAAAAAGAAATGAGATCGCTTATGAGGCATTAAAGAGAGTCGGCCTTGAGGAACGAGTGAAATTCCGACCATCTCAGCTTTCTGGTGGTCAGCAGCAGAGGGTTGCGATTGCCAGAGCTCTGGTCAATCGGCCGAAGATTATCTTAGCCGATGAGCCAACTGGAGCACTGGATTCCAAATCAGGTATCCAGGTTATGGATCTCTTCCAGCAGATGAATGACGAGGGCGTTACGGTAATCATGATCACTCACGATTCTAAGATCGCTCATCATGCCAAGAGGATTGTACATATCTTTGATGGTGAGATTACAGAGGGAGGCGACGAAGAATGAAAGCATGGAAAGGCTCGAAGAAGCTGATCAGTATCGTGCTGGCAGCGGTAGTCGCTGTGGTTGCGATTTTTGGGGGAGTCACCTTTGCAGCCCGTCATAGTAAGTCCTCAGTCGTAAGTGTCTACCCAGTCGCTCTGTTGAACAATCAGGACATGTTCACCAATGAGGAAAGTCTGACGGGAACCGTCACTTCAGATTATCTGCAGGAGGTATACCTGAAGTCAGGGAAAGCCGTCAAGAAGATTTATGTCAAAGAGGGAGATAAAGTCAAGGAGGGCGACAAGCTCCTCCAGTATAATATGGAGACAGAAGAGCTCCAGTATAAGATTCAGGGCTTAAAGCTTAAGCAAGCCCAGATAAATCTTGAGAAGATGAAAAATGAGTTGGCCCAATTGAAAAAAGGTATCATGCCAAAAGAAGACACGACAGCGGAAGATGCTGGAGATACGGAAGATGCCGGGGATACGGAAGATAGCGGAGATACAGAAGAGGGTGACGATAGTATCGGGACCGATGATTCCGAGCAGGATGATGAGGCAGTGACCGATTCCCTGCAGGGTAAGAAAGAACCTGTTCTTGAAAGGAAGGCAGTTGGAGTCTTAGATACTCTGACAGGCAGCCTTACTGTAAGAGCAGCCGATGCTTCCACTCAGGCGGATGCTTCCACAAAAGACCAGCAGCAGACAGAGGCTTCTACTGACACGGGAACTCAGGCAGGTACACAAACCCAGGCAGGTACACAGACCCAGGCAGATGCTCAGGCTGAGATTCAGCCAGGACCAGGAAGAATCCTTTCTCTTGACCAGAGAGAGAATGCAGCTTCCACAGACCCAACTTACGGGACCAAAGACAATCCGTACATTTTCTCAGTTATGGACTATACGGACAACTTAGGAGAGGCAGGATTTGTCAAAGGCCAGGTCATCGCTGACCTGATCCACTCCGGCAAGTACGCGGTCTTTCGGGAGTATGTCGGCAAGGAGGCTTATGATAACAGAGCCAGCGCGACACCTTCTGCACCAAAGAGTATCTTAACCGTCGAGCCAGAGAGTGCATTTACTGAGACCTTAGGTTCCAACGGTTATTACACGATCGCGGATCTTAATGCTATGAAAATCACAGTGACATCGATTGATGTCACACCACATAAAAAGACAGTAAAGACAGGGAAGTCTTACCAGTTTAAACTGACTGCTGACGGGCAGAATGCTTCTAATGCGGCAGCAATCTGGACCCTGACAGGCAATAAGTCCAAATCCACTACCATTCAGGATGGTCTTTTGACGGTGGGTGCAGACGAGAAAGTCGGCGGCATCTTAAAGATTAAGGTTGAGTGCGGCGGACAGGTCGAGATTGTGAAGCTGAAAGTTAAGAAGGGTGAGAAAGCCTCCAGCAAAAAGAGCAATGGGAATTCCGGAAATGGAGATTCAGGCTCTGGCGGAGGAGAAATCTCCGATGGAGATGGGGGCGAAGCTCCAGAAGATTCCACCGGGGAGACCTATACAAAGGAGGATTTCCAAGAAGCCATCGAGGAGAAGGAAGCCTCTATCCGAGATACCGAGCAGAGTATCGCTGAGGCTAAGATCAGCTATAAAGAAGCCAAGGATGCCATCGATGATGGCACCATTCGAGCTTCCATTGACGGAACCGTTACCAAGTCCTGTACTTTAGATACGATTCCAAGGAATGGAGGAGTTGCTATTGAGGTCCGCGGCAAGAAGGGTATGTACGTGAGAACGACAGTCAATGAGTTCGATCTCGATCAGGTAAAAGTTGGTGGTAAGATTACCTGTACTTCTACGACTTCGAATGAGCAGTATAAGGCAGTGGTCAAGGAAATCTCTGATTTCCCAAGTAGTACTTATGCGGATGACGGTATCACCAATCCGAACTCTTCTTCTTACCCACTGACTGCTTACATTGATCATGCCAAGGGCCTGAAGGTCGGAGACGAGGTGACCATCACTTACTCTCAGTCCTCGATGGGAACGTCAGATACCGACGCGATTTATCTGCACAAAGCTTACGTTTTAACAGAGGGGCATAAGAGTTATGTCTATAAGCGAGGAAAAGGTAAGAAGCTTACGAAACAGTACATTAAGTCTGGAGGAATCTTCCAGGGACAGTATGTACAGGTCCTTTCAGGAATTACCGAGGATGACAGCATCGCATTTCCTTATGGCAAGAAGGTCAAAGAGGGAGCGAAAACCAAGATATCAGAGGATGAGGATAATATCATTTATTAATTTAGAGGAGGATGTGAAATGTTAGAGAATCTACGGTCGTCTTTTCAGGGGATCTGGGCGCATAAATTACGTTCTCTTCTGACAATGCTTGGTATCATCATCGGTATTGCGGCGATCATTGCGATCGTCTCGACAATCCGTGGAACCAATGAACAGATTAAGAAGAACCTGATTGGATCAGGAACCAACACCGTCAATGTCCGCCTTTCAGAAGAGGGTGATTATGATTATGATACCGATTCGAGTGGAATCCCTAAGGGAGTCCCGGTCCTTGATAATATCTCAAGAGATGAGTTGGAGGAGATTCCTCATGTGAAGACCGCCAGCCTTTACACAGTACGTAACTCGGTAGATTATATCTATGCGAATGCGACACAGCTGCAGGGCGGCAAGCTACTGGGTGTGGACGATCATTATCTAGATGCCAACGGCCTTCAGGTTACTAACGGAAGAGGATTTATCAAGACAGACTTCTCCCAGTACCGTAAGGTGGCACTGATTGATGATCAGGCGAAGTCCAGCCTTTTTGGAGAGAAGGATCCGGTTGGACAGACCATTGATATCAAGGGAGAGCCATTTACCGTGATTGGAACGGTGAAGGAGTCATCTTCTTTTGAGCCAGTCATTAATTCGGTTGACGATTACTATAACTATGTGTATGATGATTCAGGCAGCAGCGGAAGCATCATGATTCCAGATAAAGACTGGAATATCGTGGTCGCTTATGATGAACCGCAGAACGCTAAGCTTTTAGCAGATTCCACAGATACCATGAGCGATGTCGGAAAGAGTGCTGCCAAGCTTTTAAATCAGAAAGTGACGAGCAAACGAGTAAAATACAGAGCTGAGGATATCACTAAGACAGCAGAGAGCAACGCACAGTTAAGTAAGACGACAAATCAGCAGCTGATCTGGATCGCAAGTATCTCCCTTCTGGTCGGAGGTATCGGTGTTATGAACATCATGCTGGTATCTGTCACGGAGCGTACCAAGGAGATAGGACTTCGTAAGGCCATTGGCGCCAGAAAGAATAAGATTCTGGCTCAGTTCTTAACAGAGGCAGCGATGATGACCAGCTTAGGAGGAATTATCGGTACGATTACCGGTATCATCTTTGCGGAAGCCATCGGAAAGATATCCAAGGTGCCGATCGCGATCAGTGTTCCTTCGGTAATCCTTGCCATCGGATTCTCCATGGTAATTGGACTTGTCTTTGGATTCCTCCCAGCGGTGAAGGCAGCCAACCTGGATCCAATCGTTGCGTTACGTCATGAATAGTTATCAAGTTATCACGAGTTGTGATAAAGAGAAAAGCATACAAGGAGTAAATTATGGGAAAGTATTTTGGAACTGATGGTTTTCGTGGGGAAGCGAATGTCAATCTTACCGTTGACCATGCATTTAAGGTTGGAAGATTTGTCGGCTGGTATTACGGACAGGATAAGAAAGAGGGAGAGAGAGCAACTGTAGTAATTGGAAAGGATACCAGACGTTCCAGCTACATGTTTGAGTATGCTCTGGTTGCAGGACTGACGGCTTCTGGTGCAGACGTATATCTCCTTCATGTTACTACAACACCGAGTGTCTCCTATGTTGTAAGAACAGAGGATTTTGACTGTGGTATCATGATCACAGCCAGCCACAATCCATTCTATGATAATGGAATCAAGCTCATCAATTCCAAGGGTGAGAAGATGGATGAGGAGACGATCCTCAAGGTTGAGGATTATATCGATGGAAAGATTGATGTGCCGTTAGCATTAAAGGATAAGATTGGATGCACAGTCGATTATGCCGCAGGAAGAAACCGCTATATCGGATATCTCATTTCCTTAGCAACACGTTCTTACAAGAACATGAAGGTTGGTCTTGATACTGCCAACGGAGCTTCCTGGATGATCGCAAAGAGTGTATTCGATGCTTTAGGTGCTAAGACATATGTCATCAATAATAACCCAGATGGAACCAATATCAACATGAATGCAGGTTCCACTCATATCGAAGTATTACAGCAGTTCGTAAAGGATAATCAGTTAGACGTGGGATTCGCTTTTGATGGAGATGCAGACCGCTGTATCGCAGTCGATGAGAAGGGTCAGGTAGTCAACGGAGACCTAATCCTTTATGTATACGGACGCTACTTAAAAGAGCTGGGAGAACTTAGAAACAACACGGTAGTTACCACGGTTATGAGTAACTTCGGATTATACAAGGCATTCGACGAGATCGGAATCAACTATGAGAAGACCAAAGTCGGAGATAAATATGTCTACGAGAACATGGTCAGCAATGGAGACCGTATTGGCGGTGAGCAGTCTGGACATATCATCTTCAGCAAATATGCGACAACCGGAGACGGAATCTTAACTGCAATTAAGATGATGGAAGTAATCCTTGAGAAGAAGATGCCATTATCCAAGCTGATCGCACCTGTTAAGATCTACCCACAGGTATTAAAGAATGTCAGAGTTAAGAGCAAACCAGAAGCTCAGAACGATAAAGACGTTCAGGCGGCTGTTGCCAAGGTTGGAGAAGAACTTGGAACCACCGGAAGAATCTTGGTTCGTGAGTCCGGCACAGAGCCAGTGATCCGTGTTATGGTTGAGGCAGAAACTCCAGAGATCTGCGAGAAGTATGTCGATGACGTTATCGCAGTAATCAAGAGCAAGGGACACTGCGAATAATACTTAATATAGCTAATTGATTCAGGATCCGCTGCATCATTTGATGCAGTGGATCCTTTTTGCTGCGCCCGGCGGGGTAATACCCGCCTATCCGTTCCAAGCATGCAAAATGAACCGCCAGTGGCGCTTCATTTGTTGCGGATTGACGGATAATTATATGGATGAGAGGCGGATTTCTCAATAAAAAAGACATTCCGGAATACAAACAAGGTGTACTCAGAATGTCTTATGTTTGATAACT
>JAXJRI010000011.1:0-8145 GCA_036310685.1 Lachnospiraceae bacterium
GTAATAAGAAGCTTAATTGCTCTTGCGCCGGAATGCTGCTGATATCAAAGAATTCACTTCTTTCGACCACAGCAATTCTTGTACTTTTTTCCCGAACCGCAGGGACATGGATCATTTGGATAGATTTTTTTCGTTTGTTTTTTCATAGGCCCAGCAATGCCATCAGCAAATGAGAAGGTATTGATATCATCAGCATTGGAATCCAGATCTACAAAAGCACCCATCTTCTCTATCTCCTCCTGACCCTGGCGGAGAAGCTCTGCTGCGTGAGAACTCATGGGAACAATTGTTGGATGGAAAGGCTTATCTACAGTCTTAGAACTTGATATTTCCATGGGTGTATGTCCATTGTTGAACCATTGCCTGGTGTTATTGTAGACTGGCAGCAGAAATGAGATAAATTCATTTAATTCATCCTTCCTATCCAATATGATGTTATAGTCTTTGAGCAATCCAAAAACCGATGCAATCGACTCGCTCGGCTCAATCTCATCCCAGTACTCATTATGATCACTGATAGCATATTTGATATCTCCCCATAGATAACTCATGACTTCTTTCGGAGTCATGTCACATTTGCGAGCATAATTCCTTATTTGTTTTCTATATCTGCTTCTCAGATATGTCTTTAATTTCCTGTCTTCTGCTGTCTCCTGGAAATAATATTCATCTGTATACTTTAAAAACTCTTCTTTTTTCGGGACATAACGTGGCTTTTCATTTGCCTCATCTAGTAAATAACGGTAGGATTCATCCGACTCATTTAGATACATTTCAAAAAAATCATTTTCAAGCTGCTGATGGTCTGAGAGCTGCAGCCCATTCCTGCCTTTCATCATGTCATCCGCGATTTGAAACATTTTCTTCTGGCCTTCAATGAATTCATCGCGGAAACACTTGTTGGCGATTACCCCATCTAATGTCATAAAAACCTCGGGAACAGAATTTCCACAGAAATGATGGAGAACCATGTCGGTGAAATAACGTGGGTTATACGCAAGTGTATGAGGATATGGACCATCTTTCCTGAGAAAAGCTTCTCTTGAGTGCCAGGATTTTTCATAATCCCAGATCAGCTTCCAAAGTTCCGGCACACGGATTGCCCCGTACAGGTTAACTGCAGAAAGAGTATAGGCTCTAAGCATCATGACAAATTCCTTTCGCTTGCGATATACCTCATCCTGCTTCAATTCCAGATAATTCTCCTCACAGCGGAAGATACTCATCACTTCCTCCGCCTCTTCTATATTGCCTGGTATGCAGAGACACATGCCCTCAAACAGAACAGGATTGGCAAGAACCTGTGACATAATTTCCACAATTTCTGCCTTCCTCATCTTCTGAATCCGTTTATTTGACCCTGTCAGCTTGACTGCTGAATCAATCTCCATAATCTTGTCAAAGGTTTCTTTTGAATCGCCCTTCAAAATATCTCTGACATCGAAATCTACCTGCATATGTTCTTTCTCGAGAACATCATTGACCACGTCGACAAGACTGTCTGGGTCCTTCCCATCAATGACAGACTTTGCTGTCAGGAAATCACTGTTGGATCGGATTACATTCACCATGATCTCAAAACATCCTCGTAAATCTCTCACATACATTTTTTTTAATCTTGCACTAATATCCTTTGCCGTTAGACGCATATTTATCCCCCTAATCTCATATTGTAAATACTGGTACCGGTGAATTCCTGTTCTGTTGTACTAGTTAAAATCATCCTTTGTATAAAGTAGTATCCTATATTCCGCAACTACTAAATTAGGATAACACAAATGCCTTATCTTTTCTATCTTCTAGTTAAGATGAGATACAATCTCAGTACAAAATCTTCTTGAAAGCACTTTATGGGTTATTATAAAATAGTACCTAGAGGTGTTACATTATGAATATTACAAAAGAAAATAACAAAGCATTCATTTCAAATGAAATATTGGACTATATCAAGGATCAGCTTATGACGCTGACCTCCATCCCAAGCCCGACCGGATTCACTGCCAAGGCTTCGGATTATCTGATGAATACTCTTACTAATATGGGATATCAACCTGAAAAGACACACAAAGGAAATGTGATGGTCGTTCTGGGAGGACAGGGTAATCCTCTCGTTCTGGCATCTCATGTGGACACTTTGGGAGCAATGGTACGAAGCATCAAAGATAATGGACGCCTTCGTCCTACAACCCTTGGAGGACATCAGTGGTCAACCGCTGACGGAGAGAACTGTACGGTTTTCACTCGTGACGGACAATCTTATACTGGAGTGGTTCTCAACACAGAACCTTCTTCCCATGTCGCAGATAAACCTGTTGAGGATAAAGAAGAAAATATGGAAATTCTCCTCGATGAGAATGTTTTCACCAAAGAAGAGACTCAACAACTTGGCATCCAAAACGGTGACATCATCGCCATGGACCCACGAACTGTAATCACAGAGAGTGGATATATCAAGAGCCGTTTCTTAGATGATAAACTTTCTGCTGCTACGCTACTTGGGCTGGCAAAGGAAATCAGTGAACGTAACATCACTTTATCACGAAAAGTCACTCTTCTCTTCACCGTCTACGAAGAAGTGGGACATGGCGGAAGTGTTATCCCTGATGATACTGAGGACATGATTTCTGTTGACATGGGCTGTGTCGGAGCCGACTTAAGCTGTACCGAGCGAATGGTTTCCATCTGCGCTAAAGACTCCCATGGCCCTTACAACTACGAACTAACTACCGAATTAGCAAATCTCGCAAAAGAGAATGATATCGACTATGCCCTTGATATCTATCCTCACTATGGATCCGATGTTGAGGCAACCTTAACAGCCGGATACGATATCCGACATGCTCTGATTGGAGCTGGTGTCTATGCATCGCACAACTACGAACGCTCACACCTAGATGGAGTTAAAAACACATATTCACTCTTGAAAGCTTATTTAAGAATGGAATAGTAAATTTAAATTACAGAACTTTAAATTTAAGATGTTATCATCATTAAATGTATAATGAAATATATCAATAACTATGTTATACTCCTATGGATAACAAATCAACCGATAAGTGAGGTACTATATATGAAAAAATTAATGAAGGGTGTCTGCGTTGCATTTACTGCAGCGGTTGCTTTAACTCTTGCTACCCCAATGACAGGACAGGTTTCCACACCAGTTTCTACGGTCAGCCAGGCTGCTGCCAAAGCAAAACTCAGCAAAAAGAAGTTTACAATCAAAACAGGTGACAAGTACAAACTGAAAGTCAAGAATGCCCGCGGCAAAGTAACATGGTCTTCCTCAAAGAAGTCCGTTGCTTCTGTCTCCAAAAAAGGTGTCGTGAAAGGCAAGAAGAAGGGTACTGCTGTCATTACTGCAAAAGTGAAGGGAAAGAAACTGAAATGTAAGGTCGTTGTCAAGAAGGCTAAGACTACTCTTACAAAAACTGTAACCTCCAATGATATCGATATTACAATTCGCACATCAGGAGTCACAAGCTTGTCTTACCAGATTAATAATCATTCTAGTAAGAAGTTATCCTCTAAGAGCCCATCTTACTCTGTAAAGGTTACCACAACCTGCGGTAGCATTACTTTAAATGATTTGGCAATCGATACTCCTTCTAATAAGATTTCTATGGGTGGAATCTACGATATGATGACACAGAAGCATTCTTATGACAGAGTGAAAGAAGTCACTTTCCACAATCTCTGTCTGGAAGATGAAGTGCATCCAGATCAATATTTTGATCTCACCGTAAAATTCAACTAGATAACGATTGTGGTGACATCCTTTTGAATGTTACCAGATATATCTAAAGCCGGCTCATCCGAGCCGGCTTTTTTCACATCAGCAGATATTTTTTTATATAATTTATCACTTATATCTTTAGAAATTCTTCCACCTGTTTCTCCACTTTCTTCATCAATCTTTGTCTGGCTTCCACCGTTCCCCAGGCAACATGAGGGGTGATCAGCAGGTTATCTTTATTTTTCACATTCCAGATTGGGCTGGCCTCTTCCATCGGTTCTTTATCAAGAACGTCAAGTCCTGCTCCCGCAATCTGTCCTTCATTCAGAGCATCAACAAGTGCCTTCTCATCAATGATTGGTCCCCTGCCCACATTGATAAGATAAGCTGATTTCTTCATCTTTCCGAGGGTCTTCTGATTAATCAGATGGTAGGTGGCATCTGTAAGTGCAGTATGTATTGAAATGATGTCGCTGGTCGCAAGTAGAGTATCCAAATCCACCTGATCATAGAGAAGATTGTGGTTATGACCAGAAGCTGAGTAATACTGTACCCGGCATCCAAAGGCCTGTGCCACCTGAGCGACTCTGCTTCCAATCGTACCTAATCCGATAATTCCCCAACGTTTTCCTGCTAATTCATGGAAAGTTGCTGCAAAATGAGTAAAGCAGTCAGACCGCATATATTCTCCGCTCTTGACATAATGATCATAGTAAGGCACATGTTCAAAGAGGTAGAAAAGCATAGCAAAAGTATGCTGGACCACAGATTCTGTGGAATAGCCGCCGACATTTCTCCATGGAATGCCGCGTCTGGCTAGAAAATCCTTATCTAGGTTGTTGGTTCCTGTTGCTGCCTCGCAGATCAATTGGAGCTTCTTAGCTCCCCCACAGGTCTGCTCATTGACTGGCACTTTGTTGACGACCAGGATATCCGCATCTTTGACTCTTTCTGGGGCCTCCTCCGGTGAAGTCATATCATAAATCTTTACCTCTCCGAAACGCTCAAAGCCTGAAAGATCTACATCATCTCCCAATGTTTTTCGATCTAAAAATACTATTTTCATACTTCTCCCTTCTCCTATTTCAACTTTTTTATCCTTTTCAATTCTTTGGTCACATCCACCATGCTGTCATAGTTACGTTATTCTTATCCGATTACAATTCTTTCTTAACAACATTTAGATTAACATAATACAAGAATCGTTACAACGAGAAATCATTTACGGAAATAGGAAGCAAAAATATATCAATTGCTGTCAATATGTTCATAATTATACATCGACAATTATTTATGACGTATTGACTTTAGTACGTTAATGCGTTATAGTACATCTAACGTTTAAAAACAAAGTGAGGCAAAGACAATGAAAAAGAAAATATTGGCAATGATGCTTGTTGGTGCCATGGCAGTCATGAGTCTGGCTGGCTGTGGTAAGTCATCATCATCTTCTTCCGCTGGCGGTGAGGCAACTACTGCGGCTGAGAATTCTACCGAGGCTAGTAAAGATTCTCCAAAAAACATCACTAACAAAGATGCAAAGTACCATATAGGTATCCTTCAGCTGGTTCAGCATCCAGCTCTTGATGCAGCTTCAAAAGGATTTGAGGATGCACTGGTTGATGAATTTGGCAAAGATGTAGATATTGAATATCAGAATGCATCTGGTGATTCCCCTACCTGTTCAACAATTGCGAATACATTCGTTCAGAATAAGAAGGATCTGATTCTTGCTAATGCAACACCTGCTCTTCAGGCAGCTGTTGGAGCAACTTCCGATATTCCTATCCTTGGAACATCTATCACTGATTATGCAACAGCTCTTGATATGAAAAACTGGAATGGAACAACTGGAATCAATGTCAGCGGTACTTCTGATTTAGCACCTCTGGATCAGCAGGCAGACCTGCTTGAACAGCTCTTCCCAGCAGACAACTATAAGAATGTTGGTATCCTCTACTGTAACGCAGAGGCTAACAGCGCTTATCAGTCACGTGTCATCACAGAAGCCCTCAAGAAGAAAGGATATTCTGTAAAAGAGTACAAGTTCTCAGACACGAATGATGTTGCATCTGTAACAACCAATGCTGCTCAGTCAAGCGATGTCCTCTACATCCCAACTGATAACACAGCAGCAAGCTGTACCGATACTATTCGTCCAATTCTCCTTCAGGCAAAGAAGGCAGCTGTTGTAGGCGAAGAAGGCATCTGCAAAGGCTGTGGAGTCGCTACTCTTTCTATCAATTACTATGAGCTTGGATACCAGACAGGTAAACAGGCAGTTGATATCTTAAAGAACGGTTCTGATGTCTCTAAGATGGAAGTTAAGACAGCTGATAAAGTTACAAAGGAGTACAATAAGGAGCTTGCAGACGAACTTGGTGTAAAGATTCCAGATGACTTTACTGCAATTGATACTTCAGAAAAATAAATAGTCAGACATTCCTACAATGTTCTGCTTACAAGATCCCCTGCATTCGATTACGTCTGCAGGGGATTTGATGGTCAGAAGATAGAAGGATGATAAACATCATATGGAATAATGGAAGGAGATTTAACTTATGAACATAGCAACTTTGATCGGGGCACTTCCCGGTAACATTGCCCAGGGATTAATTTGGGCTATCATGGCGCTAGGCGTTTATGTGACATTTCGTGTTTTAGATATCGCTGATCTGACAGTCGATGGTTCTTTTGCTGTCGGAGGTGCAACAGCAGTAATGATGATTACTGGAGGCTACACTGTACCAACTGCGATGGTGGTCGCAACCATCTTCGGACTGCTGTCTGGCCTCGCTACGGGTCTTTTACACACTCTTTTGGGTATCCCGGATATTCTTGCCGGAATCCTCACCCAGATTGGTCTCTATTCTATCAATCTGAGAATCATGGGAGGACGAGCTAACGTCGGAGTTAATGTTATGAACTACAAACTCATGGTATCCCTCCGAAGTATTCCTCAGACTATCATTGTCAGTCTGATTTTTGTCCTTGTCATCATCGCACTTATGTACTGGTTCCTCGGCACTGAGCTTGGCTCTGCAATCCGTGCGACAGGTAATAACCCGAATATGTCTAAGGCACAGGGTATCAACATCAATCTGATGAAGGTGATCGGCCTTTCCTTATCTAATGGTCTGGTTGCCCTTTCCGGTGCTCTTCTCTCCCAGTATCAGGGCTTCTCAGATATCAATATGGGGCGTGGTTCCATCGTTATCGGTCTTGCCGCTGTCATCATCGGTGAAGTTCTAGGACAGGCGATTGTCGGAAAACGTATGAATTTTGCCATCCGTCTTGTCTTTGTCGCTGTCGGTGCAATCATTTACTACATTGTCATTGGTATCGTACTTTGGCTCAAGATGCCAACCAATGACCTGAAGCTGTTCACAGCCATCATCGTGGCAGTCTTCCTTGCAGTTCCTTACATCAAGGGACAAATGCACAGCTCCTTCCGTAAGGCAGCAAAGAATGGAGGTAATGAGTAATGATTCGTATTCAGAATATTTATAAGACATTTAATCCAGGAACTATTAATGAGAAACATGCACTTAACGGAGTATCTCTCGACCTGGAACCAGGCGAATTTGTCACAGTCATCGGTGGTAACGGAGCTGGTAAATCTACTATGCTTAATGCCATCGCTGGTGTATGGCCGGTAGACTCTGGACGTGTCATCATTGACGATGTCGATGTTACCGGTCTCTCAGAACATAAACGTGCCAAGTATATCGGACGTGTCTTCCAGGATCCGATGAATGGTACTGCTGCTGATATGGAAATCATTGAGAATCTTGCTCTGGCTGCCCGCCGTGGAAAACGCAGGGGTCTCAGATGGGGAGTTACCCATAAAGAGAAAGATGAATATCGTGAAAAGCTGAGAGTCCTGGATCTTGGACTGGAAGATCGTCTTACTGCAAAGGTAGGTCTCTTATCTGGAGGACAGCGTCAGGCATTGACATTGCTCATGGCAACAATCGTGAAACCGAAACTCCTGCTTCTTGACGAACACACGGCAGCCCTTGACCCAAAGACAGCCGCTAAAGTTCTTGCTGCTACAGAGCGAATCATCCGTGAGAACAATCTCACAACCTTCATGGTAACTCACAACATGCGTGATGCTATCGCTCACGGCAATCGTCTGATCATGATGAATGAAGGCAAGATCATTCTCAATATCGCAGGAGAAGAAAAGAAGAATCTGACCGTTGAGACACTGCTTCATAAATTTGAGGAGGTATCCGGATCAGAATTTGCTAGTGACAAAGCTATCCTTGGATAATATATATCCTAATTGCAAGATGTGAGGTAGTGTAAAATAAAGTGTGTAAGTTACCGGTAACAAAACCCCAAACAACTTACGCACTTTATTTTTCCCATAGAGTGCGGTATCTTATCAGAAAGGCTAGGAA
>JAXJRI010000012.1:0-7394 GCA_036310685.1 Lachnospiraceae bacterium
CTGATAAAGAACATACAGGTTGTAGACGGGGATCAGACCACGCCAGCCGTCGTAGCCCATCTTCTCGAAGACTTTCCAATAACCGACCAGCTGGAGAATGGTTAATCCCATCGGCAAGATATTCGAGACGGATGGTCCGCCATGTCTCATTAGTGAAAATAAGTTTAACGCAAAAAACATATTGTTTTCCTCCTTTACTTCTAGGGTGGAGTTAACAGTGCAATACAATATTACCAAATATTACCATAAAAGTAAATAGTTAACACAAACTTTTTTCCATAATTTCTGTTTTTATGCTATACTACGATGTGTAAGATTTATGGAGTAAAGGAGATTAATATGCAGCATAAAGAGATTATTGAATTTCGTTACGATACACAGCTGCTTCTTGATGTGTATGGTTTAGATGACGACGAATGTGACGACTTAGTAGATGAAGTCAGAGATCATATTATCGATACTTTTAAGGGAGACTGTCTTATCGTTGGTGGTATGACCGATGAAGATTCTGTAGGTGGAGAGAAAGCGACACTGAAGCTTCATTATCACACCAACGAGCCTTGGGATGTGCTCTCTTACTGCAGAACCTTAGGCGAGATTTATGATATCGTAGTGGAAGATATGCAGAGACAGACAGATGGTCTGAAAGGCTGATAGGAGGTAGCAATGAGAAGAGTGAATAAGAACATGACAATCGGAGAATTGTTAGAGATGGATCCTTCTATGGCAGGAGTTCTCACAGCAATGGGAATGCATTGTCTGGGATGCCCGGCTTCACAGATGGAGACATTAGAGCAGGCAGCCGATGTTCACGGACTGGACGCGGATGATCTGATTGAAGATATCAAGGGTTTTATGGAAGGCTGAGAATCGTTTATCGAACATGAATTGGTAGTGTCTACTAAGTTATGAAAACTTTGAGGCATGAATTCAGGGAGGACTCTCTATGGTTAAGAGAGCCCTCCCTGTGTTTATGTCTTAGACGAATCTTCTGAAGACGGATGCCTATCTGACGTCTTATTTGTGAGCTGTGATATCCCAGTCTGCTGGATCTAACTCCGAAATATCAGTGATGTTCTGGTCAACACTGTTAGGATCTGCCTCAGTATCCTTACCCTGATAGTAGTAGGAATAATCTGTGGTATCAATCTTATCCGTGTTGGTTCCGGCTGTGGTAGTTCCGTCTTCGACTAATCTTCGGATCGTCACGATGTGACGGTAGTCTGCCCGCGGAGATATCTTGACACCATCCCTCGGATTGCTGGCATGGACAATCCTTCCGCCTCCCATATAGATGGCAACGTGTCCTTCATAACAGATCAGGTCGCCTGCCTTAGCATAGGCAAGGCCGTGAATTTCTGTACCATAGCTTCGCTGTGCTCCGGAATAATGAGGGAGATGAATGCCAAAGTGTTCGAAGATACGCATGGTGAATCCGGAACAGTCTGCTCCGTGAATCAGATCAGTGCCGCCCCAGACATAGGGGTGTCCCAGAAACTGAAGAGCGTAGGAGACAACACTGGCGCCTACAGAAGTATCTTTGTTACTGCCGTAAATAGTGACCTTTACCGGAATCGAGACCAGATCGTCTTTGATATGGATGGTGAAGTCACCTGCTTTTTTCGCGATAAACTGGTCGCCGCTTGCTTTAAACGCATTGGCGTCGAAGTCATAAGCAACTTCTCCCTTGGCATCGGACATAGTCAGTGAGAAAGCTTCTCCGACACTTCCCTTCCAATGGTCATGGTTAACCTTCTCCTGGTAGACTGTCACATCCTTGGTAAGGGTCTGCTTGGAGATTCCGGTATCGACTACGGCCTTTATTGTATATTTGCCTGTATGATCTTTGGTCAGGCTGGCCTTCTTTCCATCTGTCGAAGCCTCTGCCCCTGTCCAGGTGACATGGTATGGGCTGCAGCAATTCTTGATATGATAGGAGGCTTTCTGATTGATACTGATGGTATCACTGCCGCTGATGGAAAGTTTCTGATCTCCAGTAACGTTGACCTTTCCGGTGTAACTCTGCTTGCCAACCTTGGCGATGACAGTCGTACTTCCTACATTGGCTCCGATTAATTTGACGGAAGTTGGACCGCTGCTTTCAATATGGACGATATCAGGGTCTTTGATGGACCAGACTGCCTTATTCTTCTTCGGGATCTTCTGGCAGGTAACGGTAATGAGCTGCCCCTTCTTCATCGTCTGCGTCTTGATGGCAGGTTCCTTGACTGTCACAGAGCAGGAATAGGAGTGCCCGCCAATTTTTGCAGTTACAGAAGCGGTACCCTTATCCTTGGCGGTAAGAAGAGTACTCTTGTTGGAATCCTGTGGGGAGATGGATACCACTTTAGGATCCGAAGAAGTCCAGGTTACCTTCTGTGTCGTATGTTGGAGGGTAAGTTTCCCAGAATTGTCTTCCCAGAGCTTCATCTTAGAATCTGAGAGGACAGGAGCTTCCACTTTAAGAGACATCTTCTGTTCCTTGAAAAGAAACTGGCCGGTCAGATCAGCACTTCCACTGCCCTTGACAGAGAGAAGATTCCCCTTCTTTTTCAGCGTAAGACCTTTGGATTGACCCTTTATCTTATATTGAGTAAAAGGAAGATTGCTCAGCTTGCCAAGATTGATCTGGTCTCCGCTGATCGCGGTCATCTGCTTCTTTTTCAGAGTAAAATGGGCGGATGCATAAGTGGATCCAGCGATAATCAGGATGGCAGCCAGAGAAAGCAGGCCAAGAGTGCGGCTCTTCTTAGAAAATGTCAGTTGATGCTGATTACTATCATGTTTGTTATGGTTTGAATTATGCTTCATTGATTTATATTCCTCTTTTCTGCTATCCTATTGTACCTTCCTTTTGCCCTCCCGTAAAGACAAACAAGTGAACTACCACTGGCAGTTCACTTGCATGCTAGGCAAAAAAGAGGGCCGCTTCCTGCGGCCCATCTGCGTCCTGGCAGATATCTTATGCAAAAATGGAATAAATACCAGCGGCTAAAAGGATAGCCCAAAGAACGATACCTGCCGCAGTGATAAATCTTAATGAGAAAAGCTGCTCTTTCTGACCAAAATCATCATTCGTCATATTAATCATCTTCATCATAATTATCCCTCTTTTCGCAATGATTTTTGTTCTCTTTTTACGCTTTTATTATAGCATATGGAGGGCAGAAAAGAAGGAATTTTATGCATATTTAACATATAATTAATAAATAGTAACAATTAATTTGGGCATATAGCACTATAAACCATTAAAGTGGTCGGTTGGAATCACAACAAGCTTAACTGCCCCTGGCAGTTCACTTGCATGCCTGGCAATAAAAAGGAGACCGTAATAATACGGCCCCCTTCTCTGGAAAACATGAATTAATATCCAACGACAGTAGTTCCCACTGGGATATTGTCGTAAATATACTTAGCAAAGCTTACAGGACAGCGGACACAGCCATGGGACATTGGTCTTCCAATTGTTCCATTGGAAACGCTGCCATCGTGGTTCAGGATTACTGTGTGGAAAGAATTCTTCTTGTAGAAGTGTGAGATATACTTAACCTGTGTGGTTGAGTACCACCAGCGAGGTTCTTTATACTTGATGCTGGTGGTAAAGTGTAATTTCCACTTCTTACCATTGGCAATCTTAGAAGCTTTCATCACTTTCCATCTGCCGTCAACTTTATGGAAGATGGTAGCCTGTTCGGTGTAGTTGCTGATAAAGATCAGGTATGGTGTCGGGCTTCCGAGCTTACGTCCATTGATGTAAGCTTCTTTGACCTCATCTGAATAAGTCGCACGGACATACTTTCCGCCTGGCTTTACCAGAGATCCTAGAACACGGTCCTTCTTATTCTGATCGATCAGGGAAGGATTATAAGCGACCTTCTTTGCCTTGCTAGGTACATTATAGAAGGTCTGTCCCCCCTTCTTGCGGAAAGACTCAATCTTCAGGACATATCTTACAGGCTGCTGAAGACTAGACAGGCTAACAATATTCTTTGAAGTTCTCCTCAGTACCTTATACTCGGTCTCGCCCGGCAGACGGTAGGAGACAGTATAACCAGTCGCCTTCTTGCTCTTCTTCCATGTGAGACAGAGTTTACGATTCGCTACGGTTTTATAAGGACTGCCGCTGTAGGTTAAATGAACCTGCTTGATCTTTCCAAGGTTCTTATAAGAACTTGCACTGGCATGTCCGCTGTAGCCAACAGTGAAAGTCAGACATAAAGCGGTTGCTGCAAAAACAAGCCCTTTTCTTAATAAATTTTTTCTCATAATTCTTGTAGTTCACTCCTTGTAAAATTCTGAATTTAAAACCAGATCTCTAATCGTTGTACTTTCCCATTATGCCTTATTTCAAAATAAAATGCAAGAATGTAGCGGTTGATATTTCCTTATTTTAGAGTTAGATTAAAAGAAATGCGTAAGAATGAGAGGTAGAAGTCGAAGATGAAAATTCGTTTTACAAATATGTTTCTGGGAGTGGCAGCTGCCCTTCTGATCTTTTTCGGCTGTGGAAGCGGTATCAGGGTCAGAGCAGAGAGCTTCTGTTATCCTTCCCAGGAATTATCGGGAGATATGAAAGCATTTTTTTCAGCTGGTGCCAACCCTTATGGCAAGTCCTCACAGGGGATGTGCGTGGCGGGGGACAGCGTCATCTATACCCGCTACAATGATGACAGCAGTCCGACGACCTATGTAGTTTTAGACCGGGACAGCGGGAAGGAGATCTCCCATCAGGAATTCCATACACTTCACAGTAATTCCCTGACTTACAATCCGGAGACCAGTGAGGTTGTGACCGTGACAAAGAGTCATGCTTATGTCTTCTCCTTTATCGGAGGCAAACTGACCTTGACCCATGACTATATCCTTTCTCACAACTGTCCAAAGATCGCCTATTCTACTACGGACCACTGTTATTATCTGGGTACCAGCACAGAGATTTTCAGGACCAGCGATTTTACCTCCCTCACGAAGGTCTTTGATGTGTCCCAGAAAGCGATCAATCAGGGCATGGGATGCGATGGAGACCATCTCTTTATCATCTGGTATCAGGTGGGGCATAACACGATCGCAGTCTATGATCTGAATGGACATTATGATGGTTCCTATACCCTCAATTCGGATTCTTACCGGGAGGTTGAGGATGTGGATTTTATTGATGACTCGCTCGTAATCAATATTGCAAACAGTGGAGGTAATAATGGCCTTTATAAGGTGCCATCTAAGCATGCATACTCGAAATGGAAGATGACAGACAAGGCCAACTGTGTCAAGGCTGGTGAGAAGGTCAGAGAGTGCAGCCGCTGCCACAGGGTGGAGCGGAAGAATATTCCTCCGACTGGGAAACATCAGCCCGGGGATTGGACGATTCAGACACATCCAGACTGCAGTCAGGACGGAATCCGAGTGGTTAAGTGCAAGGTCTGCGGACAGGTGGTTAGGAAAGAGATGCTGCCGAGATTGGGACATGCTTACTCAGAGATCTTCATCAAGCAGCTGCCGACCGTGTTCGAGCCCGGAATCAAGGAGCGGATCTGTCTGCGATGTCATCACCAGGAGATCACCCTGATCCCAGCAGTGAAGCCTTATGTTAAGGCAGAGGCTAAGATGTCCTTAAAGAAGGGGAAGACGGTCAGATTACACCCAAAGATTGGCAGAGGGGACCAGATCACAAGCTACCAGTCTGGGGACGATAAGATCCTTACCGTTACGAAAAATGGAGCGATAAGCCCTAAGAAGTCAGGGGATACGACCATCACCATCACTACCGCAGCAGGAGCCAGAGCGGTGGTGAAAGTTCATGTAAAAATGGTGCCATTCTTCTAGAAAGGTGATACAATAGTACTAGAAATCTTTTATAGAGATGTAAGCACATGACAGCTTTCTATGTGAGGAGGTAGAGTGATGAAGTATTATAACAATGGTCTTACAGGAAGCAAGAAGAAGGAATTCTTTCACAGTCTCAGTCCGGAGGAGAAGATCGAAGCCTTAAATGAGCTGATTGCCCAGTCAAAACATACCGTCTTTTTCGGTGGAGCAGGTGTTTCTACAGAAAGTGGTATTCCGGATTTTCGAAGCAAGGATGGACTTTACAATCAGCATGATGTCCAGTTTGACCAGTATCAGCCAGAATATCTGCTGAGTCACGACTGTCTCTACTATGAGCCGAAGGTATTCTTTGAATTCTATCGTCAGAAGATGAATGCGAAAGGATGTAAGCCGAATAAGGCCCATCTCAAATTGGCAGAACTAGAGGCAAAGGGAAAGCTTGACGGTGTGATCACTCAGAACATTGATGGTCTTCATCAGCTTGCAGGAAGCAAAAAAGTAGAAGAGATTCACGGAACAACCCACCGCAACTATTGTATGCAGTGCGGAGAGGAAGTCTCAGAATATTTTATCTTTGAGAGTAAGGATGAGATACCTAGATGTCCGAAGTGCCAGGGTATGATTCGTCCTGATGTCACTCTTTATGGGGAGATGCTTCCGGAAAAAGCATGGAGCGAGTCTGAGAGATTATTATCGAAAGCAGAAGTCTTTATTGTCGGCGGAACTTCCCTCTCAGTTTATCCTGCAGCGAACTTAGTCAACTACTTCAGAGGACCATATCTGATCATCGTCAATCGAGACAGTACCTCTTATGATAAATACGCTGACCTGATCTTCCATGATAGCATTGGGGAGATCTTCAGTCAGATCCATGTATAAGATCGAATCCAGAGATGGGAGATCGAAATTTCAAGATTTCGATGATTAGATAGGGAGGGAGACTATGAATCTGGTATTTACATTCAGCAGAGGCTATGGCACAGGAACCAGCGTGATCACGGATCTTTTGTCAAAACGATTCAATATTCCGGTTTATGGCAAGGATTATATCTGCAGAGGGGTCCATGATGAGAATGACATGGAGGAGCAGAGTAAGGTTATTCGTGAATTAGCGAAGAATCCATGTATCATTGTTGGAAGAGGAGCCTGTGAAGTTTTGAAGGGTCAGAATAATGTGGTGAACATATATGTTCATGCGGCTAAGGAAGACCGGATTACCAGAATTGCCAAGAAAGAGGGTATCACGGAAGAGGAGGCCAGCAGTAAGATCGACCGTGTCGACAAGGAGCGCCGTGAATTCTATGAGAAGAATACCGGAAAGTACTGGGGCGACTTCGATTCCTTTGATATCATTTTAGATACCAGCGAGGTCCCGATCGAACAGGGCGCCGCTGTGATTGAAAAATATTTACGATATATTGGAGATATTGATTAATCTTCTTTGTTTGGGAATAAGCAAGGGGCTGCTGCATTAATGAAAAGATCCATTAATGCAGCAGCCCCTTGTGATTTTCGCTAAGCTTTGTTATGTTCTGTGACATTGATTTCTGACATGGATTTCCACGCAA
>JAXJRI010000013.1:0-14717 GCA_036310685.1 Lachnospiraceae bacterium
CCAGACTGGCTTCGGTCGGTCAAATGTTAGTAGAAGTTTCAATAAAATTAACTAACACAGCCATCTCTCAAAATCATCTCTGTCTCAGGAGATTCTTCCGGAAGCAAGGACGATTTTGGTTTATTATGTTCCGTTCTCAAGAGAACTGGCCAAAACGAATCAGACCAGAACCATTTACTCCCCCTTCTTTTCAAAAGCTCGGATAAAGACCGTCCCAGACGATCCTTCTGTAGTTTACTTTATCGGTATCACCTTCGGTGGAAATGCATAGGACCCTTGCGTTGGAATCGAGTCCGATCTCTTTTCGAAGGTCCGCTAGATCGGGATCCTGACAAAGGGCTGCCACAAGACCGGTCGTTGATGCGCCGCTCTCTCCGGAAATGACGCATTCGTCATCCGGGAGTGGATTGCCCAGAACCCTCATGCCCTTTGCGGCAATGTAATCGGGCATGGAGACGAAGAAATCGGCGTGATCTCGAAGGATATCCCAGCCAATCGTGCAAGGCTCACCGCAGCACAAACCTGCCATGATAGAGTGCATGGCGCCGGTGACATTATGCAGTTTTCCGTCATTCGCTTTTGCCGTGCGGTAGATACAGTCAGCCTGATCGGGTTCCACGATGGTTATGACAGGACGGTCTGCACCGTCTCCCCAGACTGAGCGGAAAAATCCGGTCAGCGCACCGGACATGGCTCCGACACCTGCCTGCAGGAAAATGTGGGTGGGAATTTCCCCTTGCAGCTGTTCCACTGCCTCCAGAGCCATAGTCAGGTATCCTTGCATGATCCAGGTTGGGATCTTCGTGTAGCCCTCCCAGGCAGTATCCTGGGTCAGGATCCAGCCGTTCTTCTTCGCTTGCTCGGCAGCAAAGCGTACGGTATCATCATAATTGAGATCCGTGATCTCTGCTTTTGCACCTAGGGCGCGAATATTGTTCAGACGCTCGGGGGAACTTCCCTCAGGCATGTATACAACGGCATGCTGTCCCAGCTGCTGCGCAGTCCAGGCAATTCCCCTGCCATGGTTGCCATCTGTTGCCGTCACAAATGTCAGAGCGCCAAGCTTCTCCTTCACCTGGTTTCCGGTAATTTTCTCATAAGGAAGATCTGCAATGTCCATGCTCAGACGTTCCGCGATGTAGCTGCCGATACAATAGCTTCCACCCAGTCCCTTGAAGGCATTGAGGCCGAAGCGTCTGCTCTCGTCCTTCACATGAAGGGAAGAGATCCCCAAGACCTTGCTTAACGCGGACAGATCTGCCAGTGGGGTGGGTCTGTAGCTCGGGAAGGTCTGATGGAAGGCTCTCGCTTTCCCAGCCTCCTGCACGGAAAAACATTTCACACTGCTTAGCGGACCTGAATGCTTCCGGTGAATGACGTTGATTGGTTCTTGCATAAAAATACCTCCTTCTTTTGCACCTGACAGAACTCAGGAAGCTCTGCCATATCCGTATCGTATGGAGACAATTATACTTTCGAATCTGAGCAGAAAATACACAGTTCTACCGTAAAAATATAAATATATTGAGATTATATTTGTTTTTCCTGTTGACGATATTTCAAGGGAGTCATTCCAAACTGTCGCTTAAAATATTCAATATAGTAACTTGTGGAGCTGAACCCGCATGAGTAGGCGATCTCGGTGACCGGGAGCTTGGTACCGCTTAGCAGATATGCGCTCTGCTCCAGGCGGTAGGAACGAAGATAGGAGAATATGGATTCCCCCGTGTACTTCTTAAACACGCGGCAGCATTCGTTGGGGGAGTAGGAGGCTGTGCGGGCGAAATCCTCCAGAGTGATTTTTTCACTGTAGTGCTGCGCCATATAACTGATGATGAGCTTGAAAGGATTGGTTATGCAGTTACCGTGGATCCGGGTTTCGTGACACCTGCCGCATTTCTGGAACTGCACATAGAGCAGGGCCCGATCATGGATGCAGAGGGGTATGATATCGGCGCGGTTGATAACCTGCAGGGGATTCACTGGCAGAAGGTTCATATCGAGGGCGTCGCAAACCATGCCGGCACCACTCCGACCCGTATGCGTGTGGACGCCGGTCTTGCCGCAGCAAAAGTGAACGTATTCTGCCGCGAGATGGTTGAGAAGTCTGGCGGTGTGGCTACTGTGGGAACGATCGCATTTAAACCGGATGCCGTTAATGTCATTCCCTCACAGGCCGATTTCACAGTGGATCTGCGCAATCCCGACAAGGCGAAGCTCGATCATGATGAGGAACTGCTTGCCGATTACCTGAAGGAGCTTGAGAAGAGCGACAATGTGAAGATCACCACCCAGCGCATGACCTGCTTCGATCCGGTTCCCTTTGACGAGAGCATCTGCCTAAAAGTTGAGGCTGCCGCAGGTAGAAGAGACCTCAAAGTCAGACGTATGGTCTCCGGCGCAGGACAGGACGCGCAGATGATGGCCAGGATCTGTCCGACCGCCATGATCTTCGTTCCCAGTGTGAAGGGAATCAGCCATAACCCCAAGGAGTACACACCGGATGAGGCGGCAGTCAATGGGGCTAACGTCTTCCTGGATGTTGTGTGTGAACTTGCAGATGCTTGAGAAAAAATTACATTATAGCAAGCTTTCCCTTGAATAAATAAAAAGAGCGCTATGGGGGGGAATATAGATTCCTTTCATAGCGCTCTTGCCTTTTAGAATGCAGCTTTGAAGATTTCGATGATGTCGTCTTTGCTCAGTGGAACGAAGCATCCGACGGATCCCTCTGCGGCTTTTTCAGCCATTTTCTCAAAGTGGGTCTGGTCAGTGATTCCAACCTCTCGAAGAGTGCTGGGGATTTCCATGGTATGGAATAAGAAGTCTGCAGTCTTGTCGATGGCAGCCTTGGCGACCGACAGATCGTCATCGCCCGCAAGGTCCCAGACATTACGTCCGTACTCAGCGAAGATAGGAGCAGTCTTGTCGGAGAGGATGTGCTCCATCCAGCGTGGAGTCAGAATCGCAAGTCCCTCTCCATGAGTAATATCATAGAAAGCGGAGAGCTCGTGCTCCATCGGGTGGACGCACCATGCGGGAGAATTACCTACACGGGTGATACCGTTGATCGCATTGGAAGCTGCCCACATCAGATTTGCGCGAGCGTCATAATTGTCTGGCTGGTGAAGTGCGATCGGGCCATACTTGAACATGACTTTCAAGAGACCCTCACCGAATCGCTTCGGGACGTCAGAACCTTTCTCGAAACTAAAATAATTCTCGAAAGTATGGCTGATCATGTCAGCGGTGCCAGCCGCGGTCTGCTTCTTCGATACGGAGTAGGTGTAGGTCGGGTCAAGGACGGACATGGTCGGCTTCAGACAGGGGGCAGCGGTTCCCCACTTCTCATTCTTGCTAAGATCAGAGATTACTGCGAATTCATCCATCTCTGAGCCGGTAGCCGAAAGTGTCAGAACGGAGTAGATGGGAAGAGCGGTCTGAATCTTCTCAGGATAGATTACAAGATCCCAGGCATCGCCATCATATTTTGCTCCGGCGGCTATCACTTTCGCACAGTCGATCGTGGATCCTCCGCCAATCGCCAGAACCATCTCGATATCCTCGGACTTACAGATCTCAACGCCCTTACGAACCGTCTCGATCCTTGGATTAGGCTCAACGCCTGGCAGTTCACTGACTGTCAATCCGGCGTCTTTTAAGATTTCCATGGCACTATCATAGATGCCGTTTCGCTTAATGCTCCCACCTCCATAGACTAGCAGAACCTTATCGCCGCTCTGCTTTAACTCACTCAGATGAGAAATCATCCCTTTGCCGAAGTGAATCATCGTGGGGAAAGAAATACTGAAATTATACATGATGTTGGTCCTCCTTTTTTATGCATGTCAGCAGATTTAAGAATAGTATATCTTGATTACGGAGAAAAGGAAATACCTTTTGAAGAGGGCGTGGTACTCCATCCATACCGCCAGGCGATTCCATCAACGCCCGGCGGGTAATAACCCTATGGCTGGGGCACAATCACAGTAGTTGTAAATGTTAGCAAGCCGCAAAAGATGGTAAATTCTAAGACAGTCCGAATTTAAGATCAGATAGTAATAGAGCCATTCTCTGTTGTTTCATGAATAAATTCATTATATACTCCAGATATCAAGAAAGCAAATCAGATGGAGGTTATAGGATGGATAAAGAATTAGAGAAACTGCATTTCGCTTCGGATTATATGGAGGGAGCTCACCCTCAGGTGCTGGACGCGCTGGTACGTACCAACGCAATCTCGACTGTTGGTTATGGAGAGGATGAGTTCTGTAAAAAAGCGGAGCAGGAGATTCTAAAAGCCTGCCAGTGCCCGGAAGGGGAAGTTCATTTCCTGATTGGCGGAACACAGGCGAATGCGGTTGTGATTGACTCATTATTAAGACCGTATCAAGGTGTCATATCCGCTGAGTCCGGACACGTTTCCGTGCACGAGGCCGGAGCAATTGAATATGGCGGACATAAGGTGCTTGTGGCGAAAGATCATGAGGGGAAGCTAAGCGCCGATAGCATCCGGGAAATTATAGAGAACTGGGAAAATGATGCAAACCGAGATCATATGGTCATGCCGGGTATGGTTTATATCTCCCAGCCCACGGAATACGGCACATTGTATACTTTAGAGGAACTGACAGGGATCAGCGAGGTCTGCAGGGAATACAGGATTCCGCTTTATCTGGACGGGGCACGTCTAAGCTACGCCCTGGCAGCGGAAGGAAATGATGTGCAACTTCCTGATCTGGCAAGACTCTGTGATGCATTTTACATTGGTGGGACAAAGTGCGGTCTCCTATTTGGGGAGGCTGTGGTATTACCCAAAAAGAATATGATTCCGCATTTCTTCAGCATGATTAAGCAGCATGGTGCGCTGCTGGCAAAAGGAAGGCTGCTGGGAGTTCAGTTTTACGAATTGTTCCGGGAAGGGTTATATGAGAGGATTGGAATCCCTGCTATTCTGAGTGCAAAGAAAATTAAACAGAAGTTGTTGGATTGCGGTTATCAGTTGGCTTTTGATTCCCCAACCAATCAGATCTTCTTTATAGCCGAGGATTCCTTTATTGAGAAGCTGGGCGAGAAGGTCGAGTACGGATTTATGGAGAAGACAGACGAAAGCCATACCATGATCCGCTTTGCCACAGCATGGTCAACAACCGATGAAGAGACAGACAGACTTCTTGATTTGATTGATACGCTTCAGTGAAAATACGTCCCCTGTCTACTTGACAGGGGACAGATCACCAAGTGTGGGTGGCTGTTAGATTTTAAGCAGTTTTTCTGCTGCCGATCATAGATTGTGGATTCAAAATGATGTCTAGGTCTTCCTTGGTTAATTCTGTCTCTTCCAGTGCTAATTGGCGTACGGTTTTACCTGTCTTTAATGCTTCTTTCGCAATGGAAGCGGATCTGACATATCCGATATAAGGGCACAGTGCAGTCGCGATTCCAACACTGCTTTCTTCTAGTTTGCGACAGTGCTCAGCGTTGGCTGTGATACCGGTAATACAGTGATCTATTAATGTTCTTACAGCTCTAGTGAGTGCAGTGATTGATTCAAAGAGAGTGTGGAACAGGACAGGCTCGAAAGCATTGAGTTCCATCTGTCCTGCTTCCGCTGCCATTGTGATTGTCAGGTCATGACCGATCACCAGAAAGGCTACCTGAGTCACAACTTCTGGAATGACAGGATTTACCTTACCTGGCATGATGGAGGAGCCATTCTGCATGGCAGGGAGATTAATCTCATGAAGGCCGCATCTTGGCCCGGAGGAGAGTAGCCTTAAATCATTACACATCTTTGAAAGACTTAAAGCACATGCTTTGAGACCACCAGATACCGCTGCAAAGCTGTCCAGATTTTCTGTCGCATCAAAGAGATCATCAGCCTGTTTCAGGACTTTTCCGAATAGATTACTGAGTTTGACGGTGATGTTGTCCTCGTAATAATCGGAGGCATTGATCTTGGAACCGATTGCAGTACCACCTAAGTTTACGATGTACATTTCCTTGCAGTCGTTGATCAGACGTTTTTCGCAGCGCTTAATCAGAGAAGAGTATCCGTGGAAAGTTTCACCTAGTGTCATTGGTACAGCATCCTGAAGCTGGGTTCGTCCCATTTTTGTGATATCGCAAAATTCAATTGCCTTTTTGTCCAATGCCTTTTCCAGACGGTTCAATTCTTTTATCAGAGAGGAGATTAAGGTGATGACCGTCATCTTACCAGCCGTCGGAATGACATCATTCGTAGACTGCGCTTTGTTGATATCATCGTTTGGATGAACCTTATCATAAGAACCCATTTTACTTCCCAGAATTTCTCCTGCGCGGTTAGCAATAACCTCGTTCATGTTCATATTTGCACTGGTACCGGCTCCACCCTGGATAGGGTCTACGATAAAAGCATCATCAAAATCTCCAGCACAGACTTCATCACATGCTTTCACGATCGCCTGTGTCTTTGTATAATCTAATAAGCCAGCATCGTGATTCACTAATGCGGCAGCCTTCTTTATGAGAGCCATGTTTCGAATGAATTCATGATTCATCTGCTGTCCGGTGATGTGGAAGTTTTTCTGTGCACGTTCTGCCTGAACTCCATAATATGCATCCTCAGGTACTGGCATAGTTCCAATCGAATCTGACTCTAATCTGATGTTCATAATATCTCCTCCTGCAAAATATGTATTAATTATCACAATTCAAGGTTAGGATGATTTGATTCCTGACAGCCTGAATCATAGCTCTTTATTGATGATATGTAAATACATTTAAGAAAATGAGAGATGAAATGATAAAAATAGAAAATTAAGATTACGAAAATAAATATTATGTTGAAAATTATTAAAATTCGTTATATGCTAAAAATATAGGATGTAACATACAATTGAAAAAACAATGAATAACATCAATAGAATATTGCATTTTGTGATGGAAGGAGGATGAGATTGTATGAATAAGGAAAATGTCAGACCGGAAGAAGAATATGGGCTTAGAGGAGGGCATGACAGGCTTGATGCCATTGATCACAAAATTATTCGACTTCTTTTAGAAGATGCCAGAATGCCTGTCAAAGAGATTGCGAAGGAAGTATTTTTGTCTTCCCCGGCGGTTTCTAATCGTATCAAACATTTAGAAGAATCCGGGATTATCAAGGGATATCATGCCTCGGTGGACTATGCCAGGTTCGGATATCATATCAAGGCTTTCATTAATCTTGAAGTGGATCCGAAAGATAAAGAGGAATTTTATCCATACATCAAAAGTATCCCGAATGTGATAGAGTGCAGCTGTATCACGGGGGATTATTCTATGCTGATTGAAGTGGTGTACTGTTATACGGAGGAATTAGATCATATTATTAATGAATTGCAGCGCTTTGGAAGGACAAAGACATTGATCGCTTTCTCCACCTCTGTAGAACACAGGGATATTCCAATCTAATTGATTATCAAAGAGAAATTTCAGCAGTCACAAGCGAAAATTTTTTATTTTCGCTTGACTCTTGTATCATACGAGGGTTTAGACTTTGTTTATAAGATGCAAAGAGGTATCGGAGTCGCTGGACTCTGATACCTCTATTTTTTTACTAATCATGCAAGTGAAGTGCCGGTGTACTTCAGCTTGTTATATAGAAAATCTTTGTAGAAGGGGTAGATAGTATGGCAGACCTAAAAAAAGAACTCACTCATGAGGACAATAAAAGTACCGAAATTGAAATCCGCTGGCTTAATGAAGATGATATGGTGAAGGCGGGTGTGCTTGATGCCGGCCGTTGCGTAGATGTAATGGAAGAGACCATGGGCCTCATGGAAGATGGCGATGCGATTATGGGAGGTCCCAGCCATAGTGAGCATGGTATTATGCTGTATTTTCCAAAAAAGTCATCGATTCCAGGTTTTCCTCTGAATGATTCGAGAGACCGCCGTTTCATCGCAATGCCCGCCTATGTGGGCAATCGTTTTCACATGGTTGGATGTAAGTGGTATGGATCGAATGGAAGAAATCGTTCCAGGGGACTTCCACGGTCCATCCTTATGATGAGCTTAAATGATGTGGAGACAGGAGCCCCTCTTGCTTATATGTCTGCTAATCTCTTAAGCTCTATCAGAACGGGTGCCATGCCGGGGCTCGCTGCTAAACTTCTGGCAAAGCCAGATTCTGAGGTTTTGTCTATTATTGGGCCGGGAGTGATCAATAAGGCCTGTCTAATGGCTATCATGTCTAAAATGAAAAAGATTCATACCGTCAAAATCAAGGGAAGTTCTCCTAGTAGTAAGACGGCTCTTTCCATGAAAAAATTTATCGAAGAACATTTTCCACAAATTAAGACGATTATTTTATGCGAGACTCTTGAGGAGGCGATTCGGGGGGCAGATATTGTCAGTGAAGCAGTTAGCTGTAAGGAAGGAGAGTGGCCGCGCTTTGAGGCAGAATGGTTTAAGCCAGGAGTGACGGTAATTTGTACTTCTACTTTCAACATGGATTTCCAGGAGATTATACCTTTCCGTAAAGTGGTAGATAACTATAAGATGTTTGAAAATTATGCCATAGAAGATCAGAATCAGATGATGAAGAATGGGATTCGTCAACATACCGGATGTATGGGAGAAGATTTTGTATACATGGTTCAGGATGGCTTGATCAGGCGGGATAGCATAGATCAGCTTGGCGAGATTGTGAGAGGGAAAAAAACGGCTAGAAAGAGCGAGGATGAGATCATTCTGGTGTCGATTGAGGGAATGCCTGTGGAGGATGTAGCCTGGGGCTATGAGTGTTATAAGAGAGCGAAAGAAATGTCAATCGGAACAGATCTAAAACTCTGGGATCATCCGCTGGCCTTTTAGAAAGGGGAATTCATATGGATAGAATAAAAAATCATCCTATTTTAGGAGAAACACCAAAAGGAAAAGTAGTGCATTTTACCCTTGATGGGAAAGACATGACAGGAATTGAGGGCGAGTCGATCGCAGGGGCACTGCATGCAGCGGGAGTGATGGTACATCGATACACCGCAAAAAGGCATGAACCTCGTGGCATTTTCTGTGCCATAGGCAGGTGTACTGACTGTGTCATGATTGTGGATGGCAAAGTTAATGTCAGAACATGTATTACTCCGCTGAGGGAGGGAATGGAAGTAAAAACGCAGTACGGTGTTGATGCCAGGGAGGATTGTCATGAAGATTAAGAGATATGATTTGATTATTGTCGGTGCTGGTCCTGCTGGACTTTCTGCTGCGATTGCAGCTGCCGAGCAGGGTATGAGGACAATCGTTTTTGATGAAAATATGCGTCCCGGCGGCCAGCTCTTCAAGCAGATCCACAAATTTTTCGGATCGAAAGAACATAAAGCGAAAATCAGAGGTTTTGTCATCGGTCAGGATCTTTTGAAGGAAGCAGAAAAGGCGGGCGTGGAAGTCGTGCTGAATGCTGCGGTCATTGGTCTTTATCCTCAGAAAGAAGTGATTGTAAAAATCGATGATCAGATGATGCATGTAAAAGGGGATGCGGTATTAATTGCAACCGGTGCTTCAGAGAATATGATTAATTTCCGTGGATGGACTCTTCCTGGGGTGATTGGTGCCGGCGCCGCCCAGACCCTTATGAATATTGATCATGTAAAACCGGGGGACAATATTCTGATGCTTGGTACTGGTAACGTAGGCCTGGTGGTATCTTATCAACTGATGCAGGCTGGATGCCATGTCGTTGCGGTAGTCGATGCAGCACCACGTGTTGGCGGCTACGGTGTCCATGCTGCAAAGATTGCCAGAACTGGAGTACCTTTCTATCTTTCTCATACCATCAAGGAGGCAGAGGGAACGGATCATGTCACTGGAGTTACGATTGCAAAAGTAGATGAGCATTTTCAGTTTATACCAGGAACAGATAAGCATTTTGATGTGGATACGGTGTGTGTAGCGGTAGGATTATCTCCAATGACTCAGCTTCTGAAGATGGCTGGTGTCAAGATGGAAGATACCAGAGGCGGCTATCTTCCTGTGTGTGATGATAACGGACAGACTTCCGTTCCTGGAATTTATGCGGCAGGCGATGTGGCAGGCATTGAGGAGGCATCTTCCGCAATGATTGAGGGAAGAATCTGCGGATATGCGATCGCGGCTGATCTTGGTTATCTGAGTGAACAGGAGAGATCCGCATATGAACAGAAACAGAAAGAGTCTCTTGAGGCTCTTCGTCAGGGAATGTTCGCCCCCGAAAATCGAGGGAAGAAGATAGAGCGGACAGAGGAGGGAATTCCAATCTCAGAAAATCTTCTCACCCATGGATTCGTTTCAGACGGGGAGATCGACCGCTTCCCAGGTGTGACCAGAAGTGCTAAGGTTCATCCAGTCATGGAATGTACTCAGAATATCCCATGTAATCCATGTCAGGATGCCTGCAAGATGGGATGTATCTCGATCGGAGAGCAGATCACATCTCTGCCGGTTGTAGTTGAGGGCAAAGAATGTGTCAATTGTGGTATGTGTGTTGCTTCCTGCTCAGGGCAGGCAATTTTCCTTGAGGAGGAAGAGGTAGAACCAGGGATCGGTGAGGTTACTATTCCTTATGAATTTCTTCCTCTGCCGAAATTAGGAGACCAGGGAAGTGGTCTGGGAAGAGATGGAAGGAAGATATGTCGGGCAGTGGTAAGCAAAGTTCGTACTTCCAAGCAGTATGATCATACCTGTCTGCTGACACTGAAAGTTCCGATGGAGTATCTACACCAAACACGTTTCTACGAAGCAGATTAGAGAAATGTATTAGCGGAAGAGCAAATAGAAGAAAGAACGAAATACAGGAGAGAGCATATGATTGATATACAGAAGAAATTGCAAGAGATCGGTCCTTTTGTTTCCAAACCTGATGATGATATTCTGGTCTGCAGGTGTGAGGAAGTGACACAGGGACAGATCAGGAAAGCGGTGCATGAGGGAATCATTACGATTGAAGAGATTCGAAGATATCTTAGATGTGGTATGGGCCTCTGTCAGGGGCAGACATGTTCTAGATTGGTCAAAGGGATTGTGGTAAGAGAACTTCAGGTCAGTCCCGATCAGGTTGAGCCGGCAACTTCTCGGAGTCCTATGAGACCAGTCGAGATGAGTATTGCAGGAAGAGACGGGGGGAAAGCGGAATGAAGAATACAGCAGATGTGATTATTGTCGGAGGCGGTATCGTCGGTTGTGCCACTGCTTACTATCTTGCGAAAAGAGGAATCACCGATGTGATAGTATTGGAGTCATCTGAAAGCATTGGACATGGCGGATCCAGCAGAAACGGAGGAGGCGTCAGACAGTCAGGTCGAGATGTAAGAGAACTTCCTATTGCCATGTGGGGGATAAAAAATCTGTGGCCTGGACTTTCAGAGGAACTGGGAGTAGATACAGAGTATACTCAGAAGGGTAATCTCAGATTAGGTAAGACCGAAGAACATCTGAAGAAGCTTACAAATCTGGCTTCGAATTGCAGGGAGATGGGGCTTTCGGTAGAGATGGTAGACGGGAAGGAAGTGCAGGATATCTGTCCATACCTTTCTAAGGAGATCATCGGAGCTTCCTGGTGTCCGACAGATGGACATGCCAATCCACTCACCACAACTCTGGGATATTATCGGGCTGCCCTGCAAAGAGGAGTCCGCTTTTACACCAAAGCCGAGGTGAAAAAGCTGAAAAAAATCAGGGGAAAATTACGCCAGGTGATTCTGAAGGATGGAACTGTATTGGAATCCGATACCGTGATTTTGGCAGCGGGTTATTGGAGCAGAGAAATCATGAGAACAGTCGGGCTTGATGTCCCGATGATAAAATATTTTGATCAGGCTCTGGTCACAGAGGCAGAGCCTAAGATGTTTGATATCATGCTGGGAACCGCAGATGCTGATTTTTATGGACATCAGGCGGCAAATGGTACTTTTGTATTTGGCTCAAGCTGCGGGCAGGAAGAAGGGATGGATATGCCATTAAGTGAGCTTCATACATTAAATCTCACGCTTTCCGCTTCCTGCAGAGCGATAGAAGGTTATATCCCATTATTGAAAGATGCTAAGATTGTCCGAACCTGGGGAGGATGGCTTGATCTGACGACAGACGGGGTCTGCATCCTGGGAAAATGTCATGAAGTCCCGGGCCTCATCCTTGCCTGTGGTTTTAATGGCCATGGCTTTGGTACGGCTCCTGCTGTCGGCTATATGATGGCACAGCTGGCTGTTGGAGAGGAACCGATTGTGGATATCTCGCCACTAAGATACGATCGATTTATGGCAGATAAATAGAATATCTTTTATCAATCAGGCCCTATTAGAAAGGAGTATACTATGAAGTCATTCTGCTATCATGTTCCTACAGATATTCATTTTGGAAAAGGAATGGTATCCTGCTTAGGAGAAGAACTGAGAAAATATGGAAAACGAGTTCTGCTTGTGTATGGCGGAGGGAGCATCAAAAGGACAGGACTCTACGATAAAGTGATGGCTCAGCTTGCGGATTTTGAGGTGACGGAGCTTCCTGGAATTGAGCCAAATCCCAAGATTACCAGTGTAAGAAAAGGAGTAAAACTCTGCAAGGAGAAAAAGATAGATGTCATACTTGCAGTTGGCGGAGGAAGTACGATTGATGCTTCTAAGGCTATTGCAGCGGGTGCCTGCTATGATGGAGATCCATGGGATCTTGTACTGGATTCTGATCTTGTGAAAGCGGCGCTGCCGATTGCAGATGTCCTTACGATTAATGCGACAGGATCGGAAATGAATAAGGGTGGAGTGATCAGCAATGAGGAGACGCATGAGAAACTGGAGATTAACACACCACTATTATATCCAAGATTCTCAATATTGGACCCGACCTTGCTTTACACCTTGCCAAAGAAGCAGACTGCAGCTGGCACGGCCGACATTATCAGTCACGTATTTGAGCAGTATTTTCAGGTCTATGATGGCGCATATCTGACAGATCAGCTCTGTGAAGGGGTACTTCGAACTTGCTTTAAGTATGGTCCGATCGCACTGGACAATGCAGAAAGTTACGAGGCTAGAAGTAATCTGATGTGGGCGGCAACGGTAGGGCTTAATGATATCCTCTCCTGCGGAAAGGGAGTGGAGGAGTGGTCGGTCCATCCAATAGAACATGTTCTTTCCGCGTATTATGATATTACTCATGGTGTCGGTCTGGCAATCTTGACACCTGCCTGGATGAAACATATCCTCTCTGATCAGACGGAGAAGCGATTGCAAGCTATGCAAGAAATGTCTGGGGAATCGAATCTGATGATGTGAGGAAGGATGCCATAGAGGGAATCGAGAGGACAGCAGAATTCTTTGCTTCAATCGGTCTGCCATCCCGGCTTTCTCAGGTGGGAATTGGCCCTGAGAAATTTGAGGAGATGGCATCGGAAGCGGTAAGAACCAGTTCAATCCAGGAATCAGCCTATGTGAAAATGAATGCAGAAGATGTTCTTGAAATATTTAAGACCTGTCAATAAGCATCTTATTCTTTAGAGACAAGAACCTGCAATTCCGTCACATATTCATTATAATCAGATGTTTCAAAACGATCGATATGACAAAATTCCAGAACATCACCTTCTTTTTTAAGGTGGTGTTCTTTTATGTAATGGAAAAGCCCTTCAACATTTTTCTGTGTCAGATTGTATGGTCCCCGAAATAATATATAGGCATAGTCACCTGCAGGCAGAGTGAAGTTGTTGTTTGTATTCAGAGAAGGAGAGTAAAGGAAGACATTTTTGCCTGGATAGTCCCCGTCTTCTGGATGGTCGGTGTCTAAGGTGTAACAGTCACAGGCTCCGATGGTAGAGGTCTTACTAAAATTAGTAGAAGAATATTTGGCTATCATATAACTGATCATCTCAGCTGGCATCTCGCCCTCAGCAATTTTGATACCATGACGGGCAGGAAGAGTTCGTATGTGAACTTTACCATCAATATCCATGGCAAGGGCTTGGTTGATTGATCTGATTCGGGAGGAGATATTATCTCTGCGGTCTTGTAAAGTTTTAATTTGTCTGTCGATGGCATCTGTCGCCTGATCAAGCATTTCCATCACGTGCGATAGGTTCCGGTCTTTTTCAAATTGAAGAATCTGGTCGGTTCCCAAGCCAAGATCTAAGAGTTCACGGATTGTATTCATGGTCCGTAAATCATCTATCGTGTAGAGACGATAATTGTTCTCCGGGTTACGGATCGGATGCAGAAGCCCAACTTTTTCATAATAACGGATGGAATCTACACCGATTAAGAAGAGCTTGGATAAGTCTCCGATTTTAAAGTAATGCTTATAATTGAAACTCATAATCAGAACCTCCCTCTTATATAAAAGATAAGAATTTTGCATTATTGTACAAATATTAATCCTATTATTTGTTATTTATATGAAAAAACATCATTGACTCTAGTATAATACAAGACTTTATAATAATAGCATATTCAGAGAGGAAAAGACAATATCATTGAAATCCCTGAATCTTATGTAATAATGACATTTACTTCCGAAGGTCAAAGGCGACTATCGTCTTTGACCTTTTTGCCGTTGTGTCAAAAAATTCTAAGGTGGGACGGTTATGGGAGTCAGACACCGAAAGTGACAGAAGATGAAAAGTCTACTAATAAAAAGTCAAGCATAAATTTATGGAATTAAAAATAGAAAAGATGGCACCACAAAAAGGCCACCGAAAACGCTGGCCAGAGGACTGATTAAAAGCATTATTTA
>JAXJRI010000014.1:0-8011 GCA_036310685.1 Lachnospiraceae bacterium
ATCCTATGGAGAGGACCGTATCTCGCACGACCCGCTCCACATCCACATCAGCTCTCGAGCTTACCTCCCCAGAGAGAAAGATCATCCCCTTCGATGCCATGGTCTCCATGGCAACGTGGGAATCCTTATCCGCGGACAGATAAGCATCTAAAAGTGCGTCGGAGATCAGATCACAGACCTTATCCGGATGTCCTTCCGTGACAGATTCAGAGGTATATAATGTATAATTCTTCATCTTAACCTCCTATCTTACAAGAAAGTCCTTCCTTTTCTACTTCTTCCTTGAGTTTCTTCATGAACTCTTCCTTCGGTGATTTTACACCATCGAGTTCATAATTTCTACCCATCATGCCATATTTGTTCGATCCCATATCATGATAAGGGAGCAAATGCACGGCATCACATTTGGGAAGGAAGGTCGCGAACTTGGCGATACCTCCGACGACTCTTGGGTCGTCGTTGAATCCAGGAATAATGGGAACTCTGACCACATAGTGTTTAGAAAGCTCCGATATAATCAGGGCATTCTCTAAAATCATCTTATTATCCACTCCGGTCCACTTCTTGTGTACCGCAGGGTCCACATGCTTGATATCCATCATAGTGTAATCAATCTGCGGAATAATTTCCTCAAGTACCTCTCTGCTAGCATATCCTGTCGTCTCGATGGCTGTGGTCCATCCCAGAGAATGAACCGTCTTTAACAATTCAGACAGGAATTCATGCTGCATCAGTGCCTCACCTCCGGAGATAGTGATTCCTCCTCCGGTCCGGCGATAGACTACCCGATCGCTGTAGAGTTCTTTCATAACATCTTCCACCGTCATCCATTTCCCCGACATTTCCAGTGCCCTGTGATAACACACATCCACGCACTTGCCGCAGGTGATGCACTTACTGTGGTCGATCCGTTCCGGAATCATCAAACTCGCAGCCCCAGTGGGGCAGACAACCTCACAGTTGCCGCAGCCCACACAGTTCTGCCTTTTGAACATCACGATCGGTTTAAGCTCCTGAGATTCCGGATTACAGCACCATTTACACCGCAGAGGACAGCCATTCAGAAAGACGATGGTGCGCACACCCGGCCCGTCATTGACAGAAAACCTCTGGATATTGAACACCAGTCCCTTTTTGGTAACATCACTGACAGGTTCTAATATTTCCATAAGTACTTCCTCCGAAGAATTCTCATGTTCTTAAGTCTTCTTCGTATCTTAGAATGTCTGCTCGGTACGAGCGATGATATCATCCTGTACTTCCTTGGCAAGAGTTACCCAATGAGCAGAATATCCTGCGACACGAACAACAAGGTCTTTATAATTGCTTGGATGAGCCTGTGCGTCTAACAGAGTCTCACGGTCGATAACGTTGAACTGAACGTGCATACCCTTCTTATCGAAGTAATTGCGGACAACACCTGCGAAGTTCATCAGGCCCTGATCGCCTGCAACTGCCGATGGAAGGAACTTCTGATTGTAGAGAGTACCGTTAGAGATATTAAGCTGATCCAGTTTCGCAACGGAGTTACCTGCTGCTGTCGGGCCCTTAACGTCATGACCCTGACGAGGGGATACACCGTCTGCAAGAGGAGCATTGCTGTAACGTCCGTCCGGAAGAGCCTGTACATCCTTACCGAATAATACGTTAGCGGATACTGGGTAACAGCCTGCCTGGAAGTTACCGCCACGAGGGTTCTTATACTTCTCAACCTCGTGAGAGTACATCTGAGTTACTTTTCTTGTCTCCATATCTACGACATCGATATCGTTACCGAAGCAAGGAGTCGCATCTAAGATCTTCTCGATTCTGTCATACTCTGCTCTCTTGCTGTCGCTAACCTGCTCTGTAGCCATGCTGGAGGAAGAAATACTTCCGACGGAACCTTTCTCAGCTAAGATTTTGGAGACAACCGCATTGATAATAGCCTCCATATCTCCATCTGCGATGCTGGAACCGTTAGATACTGGACCGTTCTCTGCGAACTTCGCTTTCTGAGATGCTTCCATAGCGGCAGCAGCCGGATCCGGGTTGGTCATAACTACAAACGGGCCGTCATAGCAGCCTGCACCGAGCTCAGCACCGAAGTTATGCTCCATAGCCTCGTAAATCTCCTGCATTGTGAGATCCTTGTCCTCGAATACATGCTTGCGGATCGCATATACCGCATCACCGGTATCGATATTACCGAATGCCTGCGGGCCGGTGAAGTTATAATGTGCTCCACCTTCCATAACCGTCTTACCTCTTGCGATACAGTCATCAACGAGGGCACTCATGAATGGAAGCGGTGCGCGCTCTCTGTGAGCGACATCAACGGCATTATCTGCCTCGGCGAGCTTCGCAACGAAGTATCTCATCTCTGTGTCGAGTGCCTCGTAAACGTCATCCATAGACTTCCATTCCGGCATAGCCTTGCATACCGGACCTAACTGCTTGCCGTCACGGTTCTTGCCGCCGTGGATAGCAATATCGAATACCTTGGCAACATTGAAGAAAGCAGCGTCATGCCATCCGTCAGTCTTGTGTGGACACTGAGGCTCTACACAGCCGATGATACAATAATTTCTTGCGTCTGCAAGGGATAATCCACGGTTACACAGTGCAGGGATGATGGCCTCGTCATTATAGAAAGCCGGAACACCCATACCAAGACGAGAAAGCTCACAAGCTCTTAAAAGGAACTCATCTGGTGTCTGATTGTGAATACGTACAGAGAATGATGGAGCTGGCAGACGAACGTGAGCAGCAGCATCCATACACATATAGGAAACTGGGTTAGTTGCGTCAAGGCCGTCCTCAGTCTGTCCGCCGACACCGAAGTTCTGGAATACAGCGTATCCAGCGAATGCCTGATCGGAAACCTCGTCACGAGTCTTGTTTACATGATTTAAGAGAACGAAGATACAATCGATCAGTTCCTGAGCGAACTCTTTGCTGATCTCCTTATCGTCTCTTAAGTATGGCCACATATACTGGTCGAAACGTCCTGGAGAAATGGAATGTCCATTGGCCTCAATCTGTACGAGAGCCTGAACAAACCAGAAGGACTGGCAAGCCTCGTAGAAGTTGGTCGCTCCGTTTTCCGGTACACGATCACAGTTCCTTGCGATCAACTCAAGTTCTGCTTTTCTCTTAGGATCCGTGCAGGATGCAGCCATCTCTGCCGCTTTCTTGCTGTATCTCTTAGCAAAATTAATAGCAGCGTTATAAGAAATGATAACTGCCTCATAGAAAGCTCTCTTCTTTAAGTACTCAGGATCATTCTCATCAAGCTTACCCATAGCCTCAACGACTTCTGCGATAACGCCCTTAAATCCCTTCTTTAATACCTTGCCGTAATCAACGCAAACATGGCCGATTCCTCCGAAGTAATAGTTACCTACGGTGAAGACACCGCCTGCCTGAGCGTCTAAGCAATCCTGGCTCATGTAGGATGTCGCCAGCTCACTCGTCGTCTTACCCTTCCAATACTTGAATACTTCGTGGAGGATATCTGCTGTCTCCTCCGTAATGACGAAAGGATCGCACATACGAGTAGCCATGGTCTTAAACTCTTTCTCAACCCAGTCATAAGAGAACTCAGGGCAGAGGTTTGTGGAACGTGGCTTTACGGAAAGTGCTCCCACGATCAACTCGTTGTCACGGATGACAACAGGGAGATTATTGAAAATCTTCTCGTTAGCCTTGGCTCTGCGAATGACCATCGGCATTCCCTCGGTCTCCTTGTAAGACTCCGTGATCAGGACGGCTCTGTATGGCTCCACTTCAGGAACTGCGTTGACAACTTCGTCCTTTAAAGCTTTAATACGTGCGGTTGGCTCTGTAAATCCTTTTGCTATCATTTACATTTTCCTCCTTCTTTTCTCAGAGTGAGAAGGTCCTGTTCCTCTCACCCTGTCTGACATGTCACTTAAGATCCCACCCAAAAGTGCATGCTGTAGATGTTTGAAAGATGATACTCAAAAAAAGACAAACACGGCCTGTAAATAATCAGACCGGGCTATCTGTAAATCAACCACTACTGAGCTTCATCTAAATATCATTATATCGAAATTCCGAAAATATTTTGGGATAATCCTATCCTTTCCCATGCAATAATACGACAAACTGTAAAACCACACTGCACTTTTCCTAAAAAACTAAAGCAAAATTAACAAAAACTGCCAATCAAACCGTCAAAAAATTAGCATAAAATGGCAAATTACTCTCACTGGTAATATCCCGCACTCCATTTGTAATATTCTGTCCTTATATTTCCAAGAAGGCCTGTATTATTTTCCTATCATACGGTCATATATCAGATATAATATTTTTTCAGAATCGATAGAAGGAGGAATCATATAAAATGTTACAGATTGATGATCTTGAGGAATTCAGCAAAACTTACTTTCTTGACCCGGATCACAAGGAGCTGATATCGAAAGCCAACGACCGTTTCAATCGGCTGCTGGCAAGAAATCTTAAACGACACCTGTCTTCCGGCAAGGAAAAGGTCACCCTCGAAGATGCCATGAGCGACGACCCAGGCAAATGTATGGAAAAAGCCCGCTACACTTACTTAGACCAGGTAAGATATGACGGACAGACCGGCCGGATCAAGATTGATCTGATAGACGAAACAATGGAATTTATCTCATGAACAAGCTAGACTGCCACCGGCAGTCCGCTTGCATGCTTGACAGGAAAAAAGGAGGACTAGCATCCTCCTTTTTTCCTGTCAACTTTTAAGTGCCGCTTCTGCCTCGTCGAGATCCTTATATCCGTAAGCCTGAGCCAGCTTGGTAAGGCTCAGCCAGTAGAGATTATTCTTGGGATTCTTGACGATTTTTTTATGGAGCAGGTCCAATGTCCCATAAGAATAGGTGTAAAATTCACACTTCAGGTAATTGGAAATGCTGTTAAACTTGTCGTCTCCAATCTCTTCTGCCGGCCGGCCATGCATTCTCACATTGGGGTAGGTAGAGGCGACTTCCCTCTCCCATCTCATGTAGAATCCCACGATTGTATTAGCCAGAATCTTCACATCGTCGCTTACATCAGGTAGAAGATGACGAATATTGGAGAAATAGATTGGGTCGGTCTCCTCCATCATCCATGCATACTTCTCCATGACAAGATTTCTCTCCTGTCTTACCGCCTCTTCCAGATCCAGCAGATAGCTGGATACCACCTCGATGGGCCAGCTCTCGAATTGACTTAAGCGGTTAACAACAAATGTCCGGTACTGGTCCTGACAATCCGCCCTGCCGTCAATCCCCTTCACTTTTTGGAACATCTTCCACTCTGTCTCTATAATACTCCTTTCAATCACACTTCTGTCCATAATTACCTCCCGATCAATATCTTCTTCTATTATATTTGGTCAATGCTAACGATAATAGGACGATACGATATAAAATCTTGTAGATTTTTCCTATGATTACCCTCTTTTATTCCCTTTCTTTTTTCCAATCATTGATAAAATAATCTTAGAATAATTACGATAAGAAAGGAAGGTATCAATCAATGCGTGTAGGAATCTATAACCACCAGCATTACCGGGGAGGCTGTCCCGGGTGTTCTCAGACCTACGTGAAAGGTATGATCGCAGACGCGATGGAATGTCAAAATCGTGTGACCGGCATCTACGGGAAGGATGTAGAATTCATAAATTATACGGACCTGGGAGATTATCCTCCAGAGAATCTGGACCGGCCGGGGTACCGCAATATGATGCGGGATGTCAAAGAAGGACGTGTCGACGCCGTCATTGTCCTTAAGCTTGACAAAATCTCCAATCAGGTAGATCTCGTCCTAGACACTTACCAGGTGATGAAAGATCACGGAGTGAAGCTGCTTACCCTCAATGAAGGAGAACGAGCCAGCGAGATTTTAGACAAAGCTCTAGACAAGCGAAAGAAGGGATGATATGGCAGATATCGATCCAAGATTACTAGAACTCGACCGTAAAATCGAAGAGATGGAAGCCAGAGAAGAGTGGACCGAGGTAACAAAGGTATACGAGGAGAGTATCCGTCTTTCCATCGAGATCTACGGGGAGACCCATCCGGTCACCCTGTCCATTTACTCTGATTACGGAGGGCTCCTGCGCAACCTAGGAAGATATGAACAGTCCCAGGAGATCCTGGCCAAGGCCATCCGGATTGCCCAGGCACTCTACGGACCCGATCATCCCAATTATGCCTCAGCCCTTGTGAATCTGGCTAATTTATTTCGCATGATGGGAAACTTCGAGGAGAGCGAGACATTTTTCCTTCAAGCCAGAGAGATCTATGAGAGGACCATAGGCAAAGACCACTTTCTCTATGCCAGCCTGATCAACAATCTAGGCCTGCTCTATCAGGATACCGGCCGTCCAGAGAGATCCATCCCCCTTCACGAGGAGTGTATCGGCATCTTGGGAAAAATGCTTGACGTCCCTTCTCCCGATTTTCAGGACTGGAGACCTGGCATGCCCGATACCCATACCGAGGTCACCTACGGGGTCACACTGAATAACCTGGTGGAACCATACCAGAAGATGGGAAAGGAAAATCTGGCGATCCATTACCTCAAGCAGGCCATCAAAATCTTCAAGGCCCACATCGGTCAGGCCTCCACACTCTACGCCGCCGCCATCAATAATCTTGGCAGCATCCACTTTAAGAGACGGAACCTTATCGGCGCAAAAGAATGTTTTGAGAAGGCAAAGGAGATCAGTCTGCAAAGGCTGGGACAAGACAGCGAGAGCTACCAAGTCAGCAAAACCAACCTGGACAAACTAGGCCAGTACACATCGCCCGGCGCCCGCCATATCACGGAGGACATGCGGGGACTGGACTTGGCGGAAGCCTATTTCTTCGACGTCTGTTATCCCATGCTGGAAAGAGAATTCCATGAGGAACTGCCCCGGATGGCAGCCGGTCTAGCTGGAGAAGGCTCCGAATGCTACGGCTATGATGACCAAATCTCAAGAGATCACGACTGGGGACCGTCCTTTCAGATCTTTCTCTGCCGTCAGGATATTCAGGTCTTCGGAGACCGACTCAGGAAGGCGATTGCCGCCCTCCCAGCGGACTACGCAGGATTTGCCGCCAGAAATGTCTGTACTCTGGGGGAGGGAAGAGTCGGAGTCATGACCATCGAGGACTTTTATGATAAGTATCTCTCGATTCACAACGTGCCAAGCGACAACCGGGTCTGGCTCGCCATGGAAGACCCTCCTTTATCCACCGCAACAAACGGAAGGATATTTATGGATAACCTGGGAACCTTCACTCAAATTCGGGAAGGTCTCCTTAAACACTATCCAAAAGATGTGTGCCTGAAAAAAATGGCAGCCTGCTGCATGAGCGCCGCCCAGAGCGGCCAGTATAATCTAGGCAGATGTCTCCAAAGAGGAGAATACGTGGCGGCCTGGCACTGCCTAGACGAATTCATGGAAAGTTTTACTTCCATCGTCTACTTACTTAACAAGAAATATAAACCATATTACAAATGGGAGCACCGGGGGCTTAAGGATCTTCCCCTTCTGGGGCAGGAAACCCATCAGGCACTTATGAGCCTAGCCACCAGCTCCATCACACAAAAACCTGATTATATCGTCTATACCGTGGAAAACTTATGCAAGAGACTTGTCCTCCAGTTCCGAAGGCAAGGACTCACGGACACCGCCAGCGACTTCCTGCTGGATCAGGGGCCTCGCCTGCTAGCTAATTGTAAGGACGAGAACATCCGCAAGTCAAACCCATGGCTTGCAAGATAGGAGGAATATCATGGGAAGCATATTAGAAAACTTACACAAATTCCATATCGACAGTACCGTAGACTCCCTTAACGAGAACGGTGGTAATAAAAACGTAGAAGACCATCCGCTGGACGGAGTATACCAGTGCAAGATCTGCGGATATATCTACGACGAGGCAAAAGAAGGCAAACCCTTCACCACCCTCTCCCACTGCCCTATCTGTAACGTAGGCCAGCAGGGATTCAAAAGGATTAATTAAGGAGGTTTCACCATGCCAAGGAT
>JAXJRI010000015.1:0-15993 GCA_036310685.1 Lachnospiraceae bacterium
CCGCCAACTTCTTTCCAGTTCTTTGTCTTACCAGTGAAGATTCCGATTAACTGATCCTTTGTAAGATCCTTAACTCCTGCCTCTGTGACATCTTTGTTAACGATAGGAGCCATTGTAACTACGCATGGCTGATGATCAACTAACTCTTTAGCCTGGTCTGCCTCAAGTTTCTCCTCAGCAGCTACGTCAGAGTTACCAATCTGAACCGTTCCCTCGTATACCTGCTTTAATCCCTCTCCTGAACCACCAGCATCTACTGTGATTGCTACATCAGGGTTTTCCTCATGATAAGCCTGAGCTGCGTCATCTACTAATGGCTTCAGAGCGGAAGATCCGGCAGCTGTGATTGTTCCGCTTGCCTTACTGCTTCCTGTGCTATCTGTGGCTGTATTACTTCCGCCACATCCTGTTAACATACCAACCGCCATAGCTGATACCATACATAACGCAATTGCTTTCTTTCTCATGTTGTTTCCTCCAAAATATCTTTGTCTTTTTTTATTATGTGAATGTTTCATTGTTACCTAAGTTAATTAGTGCCACTGTCTGTGGTTATACAGAAACAAGGTTCCGACAACTCCTTCTATAACGGCCGGATATCCTATGAAGCACAACGCCCACTGTGGACCACCAAGATCGAAGAGATTCCTCACCAGCAGCCACACTGTAAATCCAAGCATTGCGGCGATTATCATGTTGAGAATCATAAACATCCTTATCTTTGCATCGTCAGACCAACTTTCACTGTCAATCATATTCCACAGCTTCTTCATCTGGCTCACCTCACTTTCTTTACATAAGTATGGATTTTCAATGTAAAATCCTCAACCAACTTAATGTAAATAATGTGTCAACTTTCTTGTATATGGCTATCCTATGCGTTCTAAGGCAAACAAAATGTCCCTCAGCTGGAATGTTAATCCAACTGAGAGACATTTTATCTAATTACTTAAATATATTAACGACTGTAGCTCTCTATATTCTTACCAAACAATTAAAATATGTAGTCTGAGTCATATCAGATAGTGGGTGATGGCTCACCCAGACTGGCTTCGGTCGGTCAAATGTTTGTACTAGTTTCAATAAAATTAACTGACACAGCCATTAAGATAAGGAATCACAGAATTCCCATGTTTCTGGCGATCAGGACTGCCTCGCTTCTTCTGGCTGCCCCTAACTTCCTATAAATCTGCTTGGTGTGATACTTCACAGTGTTGGTCTTCATGGAAAGATTCTCTGCAATCTGTGGAATGGAGTATCCCTTGGCCATAAGAGAAAGTACCGATAATGCCTGTGACGATAAATCACTTCTTTCCACTGTATTGCCCCTCAGGTAAGTAGGATACTGATTCTCCATCCGATCTGCTTCTCTGATAATCTGGCGGAACCATGCATTCTCTACGGAAAGCTTTCTCTTCTCCCACTTAGCGTAGACATGAAGAAGTCTTTTGACAGCTGTACCTTCCGCACTAATCAGTCTCACAAAATGATAACGCTGTGCCAAGGTCAGAGCCTCCTCTAATTCAAGAAGATAATCTACTCCTCTCTGGCTGTTCAAAATCGCCTTTAAGAGCTCTACCTCCATATACAGATAGACCCTTCCATAACGTTTCGCATATATCATCATCTTCTCTAAGAGAGAATAAGCCTTTATCGTATCTCCCAAGGCGATATAGCAGCGAATCTTCGTCATATACTGATAGCGGTCTAGGAGATTGAACTCCTCCGTCTCATCTGGTGCAGCAGACATCCAGTCTTCTACCATCTTGAGATTGCCATCATGAAGAGCAATTCTAGCCTTCAAGGCCTGCAGGTTCCGGGCTAACTGTCTTGGAGTCTGGCTGGTCAGAGTCTTCTGGAAACTATCTAGCTGAACTCTGGCATCGTCCTCTTTGCCATGAAGAATGTTCAGCCGGGTCATAACTCCCAGTATCGCGAACTCAATCTCCTTTCTCCCACCTAACTGTGCCTCCATCTGTGCCTTTGACAGGCTGCGGATCACCTCGAAGCTATCTTCTCCTCTCTCGTAGGAACTCTCTCCGAGTGCCAGATTAAGCAGGCCCTTTCCGTAATCTCCCACACAGCTTAGGATATCCTGTCCCATGGAGCTGACAATCTCACGGTCATGAAGCGTCCACTGACAGAAATCTTTTCCGCCGTTAATGAGAGACGGCAGATTGCTGGTAACTGAGAATTCCGGAAGGCGCAGACCGTCCTTTTGAACCTGCTTGGGCAGTTTATGTAGGATCTCCTCCAGATTCTTCGTTCCTCGATGAGGAAGAGCGAGGTCAAGATAAGCAAGGCGGCTTTCTGCCTCCCGCTTCTCTGAGCCAAAAGACATCTCCTTATGGTAGACTAACTTCTGATACCAGTATTCACTCTTCTCTGGCTCCATACTGAGAGAGTACAGCATACTCATTCCAGCAAGAAGAACCGAACTCTTATCAATCTCTTCCTCTGGAAGTTCCAGATAATACTCTCTCAAATCATAGTAGTCACCGTTGCATGGATTCTTTCTGGCATTGCGAATCAGAAGTTCTTCCATCCTCTTCTTACTTCCGCTCTTGGTATACATATCAAGGGCTGCCATGACCTTATCATGGGTCTCATAATAAAGTCCGGCGTTATAATAGAGTTCTCTAACATAGCTCGCTTCAAGAGTCTCATTCCTTAGTTTCTGCAAGGCCTTAAGAAGCTCATGTCTTAGACGATATCTATCGCCCTCTTTCTCCATAAACGAACCAGTATTCTCAGCACGAGCAAGAATCCCTGCAGCTCTGCTGTTTCCAGTAATCATCTCCGCTAATTCACAGTCAAAGCTATCAATAACAGACACCTGCATCAGGAACTCTGTCAGTTCCCGATCCCAGTTTCTCGTAATCTCCATGATAAAGTAATCTTGGAAAAGCTTATCGGTCTCCTGGAATAATTCTTTCATGTTCGGGTTATCTGTCCCGTTCTCATGAAGGAATCTGACAATCAGCTTAATGGCTTTGGGATTACCCAGTGTCCTCTGATGAATGTCCTTGATGTTCTTCTTACTGATGGTAATGCCACAGGCATCCAGATATTGGTCAGTATCCTCCAAAGTGAAGGCCAGATCCTTCTCCGTAATTCTCACGTAACCATATTCCACGAAAACAGGGGCAAGCCACTTCACTTCCATCGCTCTGCCAATTAATATCATCCAGATATTCTCATCCTGAGAAATCTTATGAAGCTGCAGCTTACATTCGTCACTTTCCAGAAATTGAAGATCATCTACGACTAGGACCGCCTCCGAACTGCGGCTCTTCTTCTCAGCTTCTGCAAGCCGATCTTCTAATTCTTGTGTATTCCACCTTCCGTTCTTCGCTGAAATCTCAACATAATTTCTCGCCTTAAGGTATTGGTGCACAAGCTCAGTCTTTCCGAATCCAACTGGAGCTCCGATATATACTGTCTGCGATAAACCTCTTGCCAGTTTCAGTTTTCGATGAGCCTCAGCCGGATAAATATAGTAATCCTTCATAGCTCTTCCTCCTAAGCTGGTAATCTATAAACAATATGGACTTCCACTGGCGTCCATTTTGTATGCATGGCAAAAAGATAGGTCTTAAAATGATTAAGACCTCACTCACTAATCTATCACTTTGATTATCTCATATCCAATTGTTTTTATCTACTGCCCAAATGGGTAGTTATTCTAAGGATTTGTGATACATTATTGCCATGATATATAAAAATGATGGTGAAAAATCGTTTGAACTACCTGTATTAATTGTGCATGAACTGTAACTAGTAGGCATAATGATGTGAGTGTTCTAAATTAAATACATAATTTTTGAAGGATTCTCTTGACGAAACTTCAGAACGGTGATATAACATGAGCCAAGCAAAACAAATGCAGTGAGCAGAACAAGTCAGGCTGGTAAACCTTTTTCAGAGAGTCGACGATTGGTGTGAGTCGATATGGTCCCTGTCCCGATATCCTCTGTGAGCAGCGCATTGAAAGAATCTTGGTTTCTATTTTCGAAACGATTCAAGTAGGTGCCGCCGGGTCGTCACCCGTTAAAACGACTGCCGTTGTCGGTTCTTAAGAATCACGAGACGGGACGAGGGGTCACAGGATTGTGGCAAACAAAGTGGTACCGCGGAAGTATCACCTGTAAGTTATGAATTTTTACAGGCAGGCTTTCGTCTTTGCAAACTTATGTGAAGACGCAAGCCTGTTTTTTTTGCCTAGCATGCAAGTGGACTGCCAGTGGCTGTGAAGCTTGTTGTTTGCGTCATTCCTCAGAAAGAAAGGAGAATTATCATGAACAGTTTAGTTATCTTATTATTCGCAGCTGTCTGTTTGCTTGGCGGCTACACATTTTATGGCAGATTTTTAGCTCACAAGTGGGGTATCGATCCAAATGCTGAGACCCCTGCAGTACGTCAGAATGATGGAAAGGATTATGTCCCATCTTCCAAATTAACAGTATTCGCCCATCAGTTCTCATCCATCGCTGGTGCAGGCCCTGTACAGGGACCAATCATCGCAGCAATGTTCGGATGGGTTCCCGTTCTTCTCTGGCTCTTAGTCGGAGGTGTCTTCTTCGGAGCTGTCCAGGATTTCGGAGCTTTATATGCTTCCGTAAAGAATGATGGTAAGTCCATCGGAATGGTGATCGAGAAGTACATCGGCAAAACAGGAAGAAGACTTTTCTCCCTCTTCTGCTGGTTATTCACCTTACTGGTTATCGCTGCATTTACTTCTATGGTATCTTCCACATTTAACGGATTCCCAGCTGACGCAGCAACCGGTGCTGTAACAAAGAATTACAATGGTGCAGCAGCAGCCACCATTTCCATGCTCTTCATCGGAGTCGCTATGATCTTAGGTGTATTCCTGAAGCGTTTTCCTAATATGAAGGAGCTTCCGAAGGCAGTCCTTGCTATCGCACTTCTTGTTGTTATGTTTGCAGTTGGTATGCATCTTCCTTGGTATCTGACAGGAAGCCAGTGGAACCTTGTCATCATGGTTTATCTTTTCGCTGCTTCTGTCCTTCCAATGTGGTTACTGATGCAGCCTAGAGATTATCTGACTACCTTCATGCTTTTAGGTATGGTATTCAGCGCATTCGTCGGTGTATTATTCGCCCACCCAGACATGAAGCTTAACGCATTTAACGGATTTGCAGTCACAGGAGCAACCGGTACAAGCTACCTCTTCCCTACACTGTTTGTAACCATCGCATGTGGTGCTGTTTCTGGATTCCACAGCTTGGTATCTTCTGGAACATCATCTAAGACCATCCGCAATGAGAAAGATATGTTATTTGTAGGTTATGGCGCTATGGTTCTTGAGACACTGCTCGGTGTGATCTCACTGATCGTTGTCGGAGCGGTTGCTGTTAAGGGACAGGTTCCAGCAGGACTCACACCTTTCCAGATCTTCTCTGCAGGTGTTGCAGGATTCCTTGAGGGCTTCGGTCTTCCAGAAGGCGTAGCTAATGTATTCATGACGATGTGTGTTTCCGCTCTTGCACTGACATCACTTGACTCTGTCGCAAGAATCGGAAGAATGTCCTTCCAGGAGCTTTTCGCTTACGAAGGCGAGGGTGAGATGCCAGCATGGCAGAAACTCTTCACTAACAAGTATTTCGCAACAGTCGTAACTCTGTTCTTCGGATATATCCTCTGCCTCGGTGGATATCAGAATGTATGGGCACTCTTCGGATCTGCAAACCAGATGCTTGCAGCCTTAGTTCTTATCGGTGTTGCAGTATTCCTTAAGGCAACTGGAAGAACTCATGCTATGCTCTACGTTCCAATGGTTGGAATGCTTGCCGTAACCTTCAGTGCTATCGTACTCAATGTACGCACTAATGTCTTAGCATTCATGGCTGGCAAGGGAACCTTCCTTGTAAATGGTATGCAGCTTATTGTTGCCTGCTTCTTAATCGTTCTTGGTATCATGGTAGCATGCACTTGCTTTAACAAACTAATCAAGACTCCATATGCCGAAAGAGATAGCAAGAGCAAAAATCAGAGACCACAGGCACAGCACGCCTAAGGTCAATCATTAATTCCTTCATATTATTATACCATTTAAGATTTTTATACTTATTTCAAAAAGCAGTGGGGAGCCGCTTAAATAGCGGCTCTCCACTGCTTTTTTGCCAAGCATGCAAAACGAACCGCCCTGTCCTATCTGCTTCTTATCTTATTTGGAATCTAGGTAAGGAGCAGCAGGACAATACGGCACAGGTGGAAGTCAGAGAAAAATGGTTTATTAAGCACTGAGAGATATCATGCATGAACAGATAAGAAATGGGGCGGTTGTTTTTTCTCCGGAATATGCTTATACTAAAAAAAGCGAAAAATGATTCCAATTGAGGTGATGATCTATGACATATTTTGGAGAGGAGAGCCGAAGGGCTCGTGACAATTTTCCCCTGGAGCACCGCAGGACTGATCTGGGGCTGATATACGCCATGGTGGAGGTGAAGAAGGCCGCCGCTCTGACCTACGCTGGTCTAGGCAGGGACCCTGACATATACCAGGCAGTCGCCGCTGCCTGCGACCGGGTTCTTTCCGGCCAGGTGGATGATCAGTTCATCACGGAGGCCCTGCAGGGAGGGGCCGGAACGTCCACCCATATGAATGTCAATGAAGTTCTCGCCGCCATGGCTTCCGAACAGCTGGGAAGACCGGTCCACCCCATCGACCATGTCAACCGGGGCCAGTCCACCAACGATGTCTATCCCACCGCTCTCCGCATCGCTGCCGTACGCCGCATCCGGGATCTGAGTGACCAGTGTGCCATGCTGCAGGAATCCCTGCAGAGGAGGGAGAACGAGTTCGATACCATCGAAAAGCTGGGGAGGACCGAGCTGATGGATGCTGTCCCCGTCACACTGGGAGAAGAATTCGGAGCCATGGCCCAGGCCATCGCCAGGGACCGTTGGCGAATCTACAAGGTGGAAGAACGCCTCCGCCAGGTCAATCTTGGGGGGACCGCTGTGGGTCTCTCTGATACTGCCGACCGCAGGTACCGCTTCCGTGTAATCGAGGTTCTCCGCCAACAGACCGGGATTGGTCTCTCCGCCGCAGAGTACCCCATGGATGTCACCCAGAATAACGACGTCTTCGTCGAAGTCTCTGGCCTGCTGAAGGCTCTGGCCGTCAACCTGTCAAAACTTTCCAACGATCTCAGGCTGATGAACTCAGGCCCGCATGGGGGACTAGGGGAGATCCACCTCAAGGCCCTGCAGAAGGGCAGCTCCATCATGCCGGGCAAGATTAATCCTGTCATCCCGGAGATGACCATGCAGTGCGCCATGCGGGTCATGGCCAACGATACAGCCATCACTTTGGCTGCCTCTCGAGGAGAATTCGAGCTCAACGCCTTCCTGCCCCTAATTGCAGACGCTCTCCTTGAAAGCCTCCATCTGCTGACAAAATCCTGCCAGATCATGCGGGAGAAATGCATCGACTGCCTGCAGGCTGATCCGGACCGGTGTAAGGAGATTCTAGACCACAGTCTGGCTAGGGCAACGTCCTACGTCCCCGTCCTGGGCTATGACAGGGTGACAGAGGCCATCCGCCAAGGCGGCAGTCCCGAAGAGATCCTTGCAAGACTAGAAAAGTGGAATGCAGAATTATAGAAGACTGGTAAGGTCAGAACAATCTTCGGCTGCCTTTGATTTAAGATATCGTCCTTAATATAAGGTTAAGATAATCATGAGATAACAGTGAGATAACAATGAGATTACATTGAACAGAACAATTGACACAGAGGTGATGATATGGGAATGAACGATACTCCTTCCGCAGACAGAAAGCATATCGGTTTCTTCGGCTGCCGCAATGCCGGCAAGTCCAGCATCGTCAATGCCGTGACTGGCCAGGAGCTTGCCGTCGTCTCGGATGTGAAAGGAACAACGACCGACCCCGTCTATAAAGCCATGGAACTCTTACCCATGGGGCCGGTTATGATCATAGATACTCCAGGTATCGATGATACCGGAGCCCTGGGAGAACTGAGAGTAAAAAAGACAAGACAGATACTGAACCGGGCAGACTTGGCCGTTCTGGTAACCGATGCCTCAAGAACTCTCAATCCCGCCGAGGTGGAACTGTTGGACCTCTTCCGAAAGAAGGAGATTCCATTTGTCATCGTCCGCAACAAAGCAGACCTTCCGAGTGCCCTGGCTTCCGACCCAGGCATCCCAGCTTCCGATCCAGTCTGCACGACGAGCGCCACGCTTCATACCGGGATCGAGGAACTGAAGGAGACCATCGCCCACCTGGTTAGGACAGAGGACGAGAAACTCCGAATCGTCGGCGACCTTCTCCATCCGGGAGATATGGTGGTCCTGGTCGTGCCCATCGACAAGGCTGCCCCTAAGGGACGACTGATTCTTCCCCAGCAGCAGACCATCAGAGATGTCCTGGAGGCTGACGCTGCCTGCGTTGTTGTCAAAGAGTACGAACTGAGAGATACCTTGGCACAGCTTAAAAAGAAGCCTGCCATGGTCATCACGGACAGTCAGGTCTTCTCCAAGGTGGTCGCAGACACACCGCCGGACGTACCCCTGACTTCATTTTCCATCCTGATGGCCCGCTACAAGGGATTCCTGGAGTCCGCTGTCCACGGAGCCGCAGCCATAGACCGGCTGAAGCCCGGCGATAAGATCCTAATCTCCGAGGGCTGCACTCACCACAGACAGTGCGATGATATTGGCACGGTCAAGATCCCCCGCTGGCTGAAGAATTATCTGGGATTCCCCATTCAAATCGACAGCACATCTGGCCGGGACTTCCCGGACGACCTTGGTGAATACTCTCTGGTCATCCATTGCGGCGGATGCATGCTGACCGAGCGAGAAGTCCGTTACCGGATGAAATGCGCCAACGATCAGGAGGTACCTTTTACCAATTACGGTATCACCATCGCCTACATTCAAGGCATCTTAAAACGCAGCATAGAGATCTTCCCCTATCTGCTGGACGAATTCGTTGACTAGCGCAGCAAGGGGAACTGCCGCTGGCAGTTCACTAACATGTTTGGATCGGATAGGCGGGTTTTACCTCGCCTTCCACACCAAGCAAAAGGGACCGCCGCGGCGATCCCTTTTTGCTTTTCAGACAATAGTAAAGAGTCGCTCTCAGAACGACTCTCCAACGTGCTCATTCTTCCTTCTTTTTTCCATGCCCGCTCACCATCATATGCCCTGTGACAAAAGCCATGACCATGGCAACGATCGAGAGACAAGCCCAAAATTGATGTTTTTTCAGCATGTCAACCCTCCTTTTCTGAATCTTAGTTAACTTGATGTTTTCCCATCACATATCCTTGAACCGTAATCATAAGGATTCTTCCTTACCCTTCTCTGACACATCTATTGATTATTGCTATCTTAACACATCTAACAGATAGTCCGCAAACTGATGTCATCTATCTATTGAGAAATAGAGCTATCCTCTCTCCTTGAATCATGAACAGATCTATCCCTCTGGCGATCAGAGATGGTATCTCGTTCCTCTTCCAGATCCCTCGACAAACACAATATTCCTTGTCACCAATTTCTTTAATATCGTAAGCACTTTCGACTTTCCAAAAGGAACCAACTCCGTAACTTCACTGGTCGACAAAGCGCTTGATTTCGATAATACTGCATATACGGTTTCTTCATCCTTGCTCATCGAAAAATCATTTAGCACAGGCAGACTCACCCTAATTGAATTGTCCAGAACCTCAAAGGTCGGTTTCACCGCATTAGTCTCATACAATTCTTTAATTCTCAGTATCCCTGTGCCAAGTTTTTCGATCATGCCAATTCGTAAAAACACCTCCGCCAAAATCCTGTTCCTTGGCCATGAGATTCCTCCCCTTAGATACTCCTCTTTTGATAAGCCGGGTACAAGTCCCCCCGGAGAAGTAATCTCTATCCTATCATCAAACATATAAATGGTAATCTCCGCGGGAATATCCCAGGCTCGATGGATCACTGCATTAGCCAGTGCTTCTCGAAAAGCGTCTTTCGGTATCAATTCTCTTCTTTTCCTTACCGTACCATCGATTTCCTCATAAACATAGAACATTTCAAAAACTGATGACACCTCATCAATTTCCTTAATAACAGACTTATGATCTGATGTGAGTCGGTTCTGAATGACAGACATACTTTTCCCAAATTTCACGGAACTAATTCCCGGAAAGTTATTTTGGTCAGACAGGATTTCAGCTGCTCTGTTATACCCCATCTTTCTGGAAAATAACCCCAGCGATTTCAAAACATCCTGTGTCAGATGCTCGATGCCAGGTTTCTCTTGAAGTGCATGTTCCAAAACAGTAAACTGCAGATTCTGATTGTCTGCAGATAATTCTTCATAACTGATATTCTGTCCCTCCAGAATAAGCCGGGTGAGTTCCAACTGATCAACCTCGATTGTTGCAGTATCATTCCTCTTGTATGCTTTTGATCTATACATATATGGTTTTTTATAGCCTGGCAGTACAGTGAGAGTGATTGTCTTCCCCTGATCTGTAACCGACAGAGTATACTCTGGCTGGGGAGTAATACTGTCATTGATTTTGTTCTCTATATCAAGTTTTTTTTCCTCTGGGGAATTAAGCGGGGCTATACGTCCATCATCGCTCATCCCAAATATGATTTTCCCTCCATCATAATTCGAAAATGCACTCACAGTTTTTAAAAAGGTATTTGTGATCGTCTCTTTAAATTCCAGATTTTTGTTCTCCGTCATTTTATCCCCCCTTTGCCTTCTATTTTACGTAAAATCAAGCGCAAATTCAAGCGATAATTATTTTTGCTTGAATTTGCGCTTTCAGGCAGAAGAAGAACCATTCAATACTCTCCGGCGTTTTGATATACTTTCGACCCTTAATGTCATAGCGTTCCGCATTCCAGTAAAGATTTTCCAAAAACAGTTCATGCCTTCAATGATGGGCGGTCGCCCCAGTGGCTCGTCGCCTACACAAAAGGGAATCTGAGTGGTATCAGATTCCCTTTCTGGATGGCTGTTTTTTGCCGTAAAATTTACTTATCGTATTCGTAGAATCCCTTACCGAAGTTGATTCCTTTTTCTCCCTTGTCAATCTTATCCTTAAGGATCTTAACGAAATTATGGAGCGGGGTTCCCTCTTTCTGGGCTTCCGGCTGCATGACACAGATGTTATAGGCCGTGTCGAGTCCGACGATATCGAAGATCTTAAAAGGTCCCTTGGGCGCCCCAGTTCCGAGCTCCCAGGTAAGGTCGATAGTCTCCGGGTCCGCAATTCCCTTAGCGAGAAGGCTACCGGCAGAATTGAGGAGTGGCACCAGCATGGAGTTGAGGATATATCCCGGCTGCTCCTTATGGAGCTGCAGAGGAATCATATTGATCTCCCGGGCAAATGCCACCGTCTGATCGTAGACTTCCTTTGAGGTTCCGGGATGTCCCATAACCTCCGCCGTATTCTGTCTCCAGATGGAGTTGGCGAAATGGAGGGCGCAGAACCTGTCCGGTCGTCCGGTGGACTCTGCCAGCGTGCTTGGCAATAAGGTAGAGGAATTGGTCAAAAGAATCGTCTTCTCCGGAAGATACTTCTGCATTCTCTCGAACAGTTCTGTTTTTGCCTTGGTTGCCTCCGACATGGCCTCGATCACGATATCTGCATCCGCAAATGCCTTGCCCATATCCAGCTCGATGTGGAGGATCTTGTCAAAGTTCTCCTTAGCCTGGGCGATCTTCTGGTCGATCTTGCTGGCCTCTAATTCCTCCGGTCCCGCAAAGAGTCCTCTGGGATAAAGATAAGCCGCCATAGGATTGCCGATCAGCCTCTTGGCCTTCTCCAACTCCTCGAAGATGGCCGCCTTATAGTGCTCAATCTTAGGCTGTGTCCTTCCGATGGATCCCTCGCTCCGAAGCCAAAATGTCGTGTCATGTCCCGTGTAAGCACACATGAGTGCGATCTGTACACCCAAAACACCGCCGCCTGCTAATACTACTTTCTTTACCATGTGATAACCCCCTTCTATCAAGTTCACTTTAACGATTTAATTCATCATAACATGACTTTCCGAAAAATGGGAGTTAATTTTCATTTTCTAAGCTTAAACTGTCTTTTGCAACCATCACCGTTCCAGCAATCATAAGGATCAATCCGATAAAGTAGCTGGTTAAAAAACTGCTGCCAGAAACGCATATAATATCGGAATCAATTAAGTATCTGCCTGTAATTCCAAAGTACTTTATAATGACGGGATATTTTTAAGCGTATCCTCTGCTCCGTTTTGCAATACCGAAAATCTGAATTTCGGACACCAGATGATATGATACTGCGTCAGATATTTGCAATGCGAAGCACTATGATATTGTTCCTCGCTCATCTGCATTTTCTTGATGAGGAGGATCCCAGATACTATAATCCGGCTCTGGAATCTATGGAGTATCTGGTAAAAGAGGGAATTCCCTTTGAGATTAACTGCGGTGCCTTCAATCGTGGGCGGAAGAAAGACCTCTATCCTAACCGCAGACTGCTACGTGCCCTCCGCGACTTCGGTGGGGAGATCCTGATCAACTCCGACGCCCACCAGAGGGAACTCTTGGACGGGGCCTTCGATGTGGCAGTCCATACCGCCATCGATTGTGGATTTACCCACACCAATATCTTAGTCCATGACGAAAAAGGAAATGTAGCCTTCCGCCAGTTGGCGTTGGATGCATTATATTAAAAAAACCTCCGGAAATCCTTGAATTTCCGGAGGTAAATTATTCTGATCAGTCGGCAGGTTTGTCGGAGAAGCGGTACATAGACCTTCTCAGCTCGTTGCCCTGGTCGTAGCGCTTGCCACCCCAGTAGATACGTCCCTGCATCTCACACTTCGGTCCCAGTTCCACATCCTTCATGATGTACTTTAAGAACTCCTCGAAGCCGGTACGGTCTACGATGTAGCCGATATGCTCCTTGGACTCTACGGCACCCTTATCGAGATAATTATCCAGATAGTCATAGACATTCTTAATCATCTTAACGATACTCTCTTCATCTGCCCATCTTAAGAAGTCCTCGCCCATACGTGGATTCTTCTTACCGGTACGGCCGAGTAAGGTCAGACGGAAGTAATGCTCATCGCTTCTGGTCCATGCGCGGGTCGGACAATATGCGACACAGACACCGCATCCGACACACTTATTGGTATCGCGGACGATCTTGCCGTTCACCACGGAGAGTGCTCCGACGGAACGTCTGGAACAATACTTCACGCACTGCTCACATCCCACACAACGGTCCGGATTATACTGCGGCTCCGTCATACCGATGATACCGAAGTCATTCAGACGTACGTGGGCACAGTCGTTGGAACATCCTGTGCAGGCGATCTTAACATGGTGATTGTTAGGGAAGATCTCGTGATCGATCCTCTTAGCCAGTGCCTTGGTATCATAGCAGCCGAAAGGACAGAGCTTCTTGCCTGGGCAGGCAACGACATTTCTCGTCCCGGATGCGGGATAACCGGCACCCTTCTCTTCCTGATTAATTCCTGTATTCTCAATGATGGACTGCAGAGCCTTATTCACCTCGTCCACATCCTCAAGGGAGATGCCCGGGATCTCAAAGCCCTGACGGTTGGTAAGGTTCACAGAACCCTTGCCGTACTTCTCAGCGATCTCAACGACCTTTTTCAGAGACTCCACATCGATCTCGCCGCCTGGTACTCTGACACGAGAGGCAGTCTCACCGCGTACCTTGGATACACGGAACGCGTTTTTCTTTAACTTTTTCAGATTGACATCTAATTCACCCATCTCTATCCTCCTTAGTCAACCAGGTACTTCGCCTGTGCGTAATTGAACACCGGCCCATCGAGGCAGATGTAGGTGTTATTTACACGGCAATGGCCGCATTTCCCGAGACCGCAGCACATCTTACGCTCATGAGAGACGATGATGTTCTCATCTGCGAATCCCCTCTTCTTAAGCTCAATGATCGTGAACTTCATCATAGGCGGAGGTCCTACCACGACCGCTTTCGCTGTGGAAGGATCCTTGAGCGGAAGGTCCGCGATATAGGCAGTAACCAATCCTACCTTGCCGGGATAATGCTCTGGAGCACCATCCACCGTGAGGGTCAGATTCAGTTTCTCGTCCCAATCCTTAAGATCGTCACGGAAAAGCATATCGTCAGGGCTGCGGAAACCGACGATGACATACTTATCGGAAGCATTGTCCATCTTAGCCAGCTCCTTAATCACTCCACGAACCGGAGATACACCGGTACCGCCTGCTACGACGACGGCCTCACCGTCCCGAAGCAGATCTACGTCAAACCCGTTTCCGTAAGGGCCTCTGAGGAGAAGTGACTGTCCCTCATACTTCTCAAAGACTTCATTGGTAACCCTGCCGACTCTTCGGATGGTCAGGTCGACCGTTCCGTCCCCGATTCCGCTGACAGAGATCGGTGCTTCACCGAACTTAGGTACAGATACCTCAAAGAACTGTCCTGGTTTCACATCCCCGTGAAACTCCATCACGAAAGTATACTCCTTCTGCGTATGGCGGATGACCTTCAGAATCTTCGAAGGAAATGGAATATATGCATTCTCACTCATTATGCTTCCTCCTTTCCGGAAAGGGCCTTCTTGCTGGCAGCGTCCACCTTCTTAATGATGTTCGTGTAGGAGATATACTCCGGACAGACATCATCACATCTTCCACAGCCGACACACATATCATTGCCGAATCTCTTCCTATGATCATAGATCTTATGAAGAACCTTGAATCTCATGCGCTCTCCCTGGGTCCTGCGGTACTGGCCGCCCCCGGCAACATTTGTGTAGCCGTCGACCATACAGGAAGCGGCAACTCTGCGGCGCTCGCCGACCTTACCATTATCCGAATAGAAGACATCCTGCATGGTAAAGCAGGTACAGGTCGGACAGACGAAATTACACCGACCGCAACCGATACAGCGGGATGTATACTCGTCCCACAGATCGTCCTTAAGAACCTCCGCAGGAACCTCATCCGGGATATGGACCTTCACCACATTCTCAGTGACATAAGAGGGCTTAGCATCAATCTTAGCCTTGGCATTAGCCGCAAAAAAAGCATCTAACCACGCCGGAGCTGTCCCGTCCTCGGACACGCCGATCTCTACTCCTCCGTCCTCTCCGGGATTAATGAAGAAATCATATCCAGACGAAATCTGATTCGTCCCCATGGAAACGCAGAAACAGTTCTCATAGCTGTGGCTGCATCCGATCAAAGCGAAATGTAACTTATCCCGTCTCCTCTTATAAAACCAATCCTGCTCCTGACCATTCTCAAGGTAGATCTGATCCTGTCTCTTAAGGGCATGCAGATCGCAGCTCCTTAAGAATACCAGAACCGGTCTCTGATCGATCTCTGCCTCATTAACGTGACTCTCCGTGAAATAGAAAAGCGTCTCAGAAAGCGGGGTCATCGCCTCCTTAAATGAATAATCGGACTTGGCATCAAGTTCCATGGCAGATGCATCCTTCACCTCGTCATAAAGAACGACATCCGTATCTGTGAATCTTCCCTTTCCAACCTTACGTACCGGTGCGAAGATTCTCCAATCCTTGGCCAGATCCGCAATGACCCGTGAGAAGCCCTCCTGGTCCAGCTGATAGCTCATATGAAACCTCCTTTGTAACTGCATTTACTAATCATATTGATTATACATGATAAAAAAGTGGGTGTCCATGGATATTTAGATTAGGCAATCCTAACAAATTTTTAAGAAAACTCCCGGAAATACTTATGTAATCTCCGAGAGTTTTTCTGGTAAATATTGCCCAAGGTATGTTTTTTCATTAGTAGCAGAGATTGCACGGGGTCAGCCCTCTGGATTTCGCTTCCGATCGCGATCGCAGTGCTGATTCACCTGATCAGATGAAATAATATTTCAGGGAATAAGAAGATCTTCGCGAAGTAGAAAATCTATAATATTACAATGAATGATTCCCTGATTATCTGTCATCATGCCGGGGA
>JAXJRI010000016.1:0-9833 GCA_036310685.1 Lachnospiraceae bacterium
CCTTCATAGTAAGTTCTATTCTCCTGATAATTCATCACCCCCGAATAGAGATTATTATAACACATTCGGGACATTTTCATTTTTGCTTTACCAGGACATTATCATTTTTGGCTTATAATAGTAACAATTTGTCAATAAAAATATCTTGACAAACAGTTAAGTTTTCAGTATTATTATATGGTATGTTTGCATTGATATTCCGTGTCTCATATTGTGGAAACATCAAGACAAGATCATATATAGATATGTAATTTGAATCATTTTGGAGGTGCACAGATTGGCTAATATCAAATCTGCAAAAAAGAGAATTAAAACTATCGAGAAGAAGACTCAGAGAAATAAGGCTATCAAGACAGAAGTTAAGACTTATGTAAAGAAGGTTGAGGCTGCTGTTGCTGCTAACGATAAGGCTGCTGCAGAGGTTGCTTTACTTGAGGCAACATCTAAGCTTACAAAAGCTGCTAACAAGGGTGTATTCCACAAGAACACAGCAGCTAGAAAGATCTCTCGTCTTTCCAAAGCTGTTAACAAGCTTGCTTAATTGGCAATTTTGTCTACAGTAATATATTAGAAATGTTAAACCTAGGGAAGAGCGGCTGCTTCCAAGAATGTAGGTTTCGTTAAGGCTTCAGGGCTCTTTATGGGAGAACCGGAGCCTTTTCTTTTACTTTGGAAGTTTGGCAGATATCGCTGCAGCTTCTACTGGGTTTTCCTAGATGACAGGAGGTTATAAATGTCAGGAATTGATCAGAGTAAAATCAGAAATTTTTGTATTATCGCCCATATTGATCACGGCAAGTCGACCCTGGCAGACCGTATCATCGAGAACACTGGAACCCTTACTGAGCGTGAGATGCAAGATCAGGTCTTAGATAACATGGATCTTGAGAGGGAGCGTGGTATCACGATTAAGTCCCAGGCAGTCCGAGTTATTTATAAAGCTCAGGATGGAGAAGAGTATGTGTTCAACTTGATCGATACCCCAGGTCATGTCGATTTTAATTATGAGGTCAGTCGAAGCCTGGCAGCCTGCGAGGGAGCTGTCCTGGTCGTAGATGCCGCTCAGGGAGTGGAGGCTCAGACTTTAGCTAATGTTTATCTGGCTTTAGACCATGATCTTGAGATCATGCCAGTGATCAATAAGATTGACCTTCCTAGTGCGGAGCCAGATCGTGTGGCAGAAGAGATTGAAGATGTCATTGGCATTGAGGCTATGGATGCCCCAAGAATATCCGCCAAGAATAATATTAATATTGATCAGGTCTTGGAGCAGATTGTTCAAAGGATTCCAGCACCTGACGGAGATCCAGATGCTCCGCTTCAGGCATTAATATTTGATAGTATCTATGATTCCTACAAGGGAGTTATCGTATTCGTACGTATTAAGAACGGAACCATCAAGAAGGGTGACATCATGCATATGATGGCAACTGGAGCCAGTGAGGAAGTTGTGGAGGTCGGAACCTTTGGCGCCGGTCAGTTCCATCCTTGTGATGAGCTTTCTGCAGGAATGGTTGGATATATCACAGCCAGCATGAAGAATGTCAAGGATACTCGTGTCGGTGATACCATCACTTTGCGGGATAATCCATGCAAAGAGCCGCTGCCTGGATATAAAAAAGTTAATCCGATGGTATACTGTGGTCTTTATCCGGCAGATTCCGCAAAGTATCCAGATTTAAGGGATGCCTTAGAGAAGCTTCAGCTCAATGACGCAGCACTTCAGTTTGAGCCAGAGACTTCCGTTGCTTTAGGTTTTGGATTCCGCTGCGGCTTCCTGGGACTGCTTCATCTTGAGATTGTCCAGGAGAGATTAGAGCGTGAGTATGGCCTTGATCTGGTAACTACAGCACCAAGTGTAATCTATAAGGTACATCAGACAGACGGTACAGTCTTCGATCTGACCAACCCAACCAATCTCCCGGATCCTTCAACCATTGACTACATGGAAGAGCCGATTGTCAATGCGGAGATCATGGTAACAAAAGACTTCGTCGGCCCGATCATGCAACTCTGTCAGGAGAGACGAGGTGTCTATGTGGAGATGGAATACATCGAGGCCAACAGAGCCTTACTTCGCTATGAGCTTCCGCTGAACGAGATCATCTATGATTTCTTTGATGCTCTAAAATCCAGATCTCGTGGATATGCTTCCTTCGATTATGATCTGAAGGGATATCAGAGAAGTGATTTGGTCAAGTTGGATATTCTGATTAATAAGGAACCTGTGGATGCCCTGTCCTTCATCGTCTATGAGGGCAGTGCTTATGAGCGAGGCAGAAAGATGTGCCAGAAGCTGAAAGAGGAGATTCCAAGACATCTCTTTGAGATTCCGATTCAGGCAGCAATCGGCAGCAAGATTATCGCCAGAGAAACTGTCAAGGCAGTCAGAAAGGATGTTCTTGCCAAATGCTACGGTGGTGATATCAGCCGAAAGAAGAAACTTCTGGAGAAGCAGAAGGAAGGAAAGAAGAAGATGCGTCAGATTGGCAGTGTGGAAGTTCCACAGTCCGCTTTCCTTGCCGTGCTGAAATTAGATGAAGATTAAGAAAAGGGTCTGCGTTGGCAGGCCCTTTTGATATGCAATCAACTGGATGATGAGTTTTGACACCGTAGTCATATAATTCATCTATTGGTTTCATCGAATAAAAATTCTGAAAAAATATGATTACTTACATCAATTCCCTGATCTGTCAGGCTTAGATAATCGCTCTTCCATTGTAGAAATCCTGTTCGTATATATTTTACAATGACTTTTCCATAGATTTCCTCGAGATTCTTTCCAAATTTCCTTGCAAAGTCTTTTGCAGAAACTCCCTTCATTTTGCGGAGACCCAAAAACATGAATTCTTCCATCTGATCAGTAACACTTAAAGTTATGTACTCATCTCGGTCGTTCCAAGGTCGGATATCCTTAAGGTACGCTTTTATGTCAGTAGTATTACGAAAGCGGACTGCTGGAAGGAATGCATATTCTTCTTCTGCATATCTTATATAGGAAGAAGCTCCGAGTCCTACGCCAAGGTAAGGTACGTCAGACCAGTAGCCTAGGTTGTGTCGACATTCGCGTCCAGGCTTTGCATAGTTTGAGATCTCATAGCGTTCATATCCATACTGATGGAGAATCTCCTTGGTCCGCTCGTACATGAGACGGTCCGTATCTTCATCAGGAATCTTGGCAAGAATATCCTCGGAAGAAGCAAATGGAGTTCCTTCCTCTATGATTAAACTATAGGAGGAAATGTGATCTGGTTTTAGATTAAGAACGGTTTCCAGTGTCTTCTCATATCCATCCAGAGTTTGTCCAGGAAGAGAGCTCATGAGGTCAATATTAATGTTATCGAATCCCATCTTTCTAGCATTGCTGTAGTTGTCTGTGAATTCCTCCCAGTTATGAATTCGCCCGAGAACTTTCAGAAGGCTATCATCAGAAGTCTGGAGCCCCATGGAGAGCCGATTGACACCGCTTTCATATAAGGCTCCTAATTTTTCCAAAGTTAAGGTGCCTGGGTTCGCCTCCACAGTGATTTCAGCATCCGGTCGAACCTGGAAATGATCCTTAAGACAGGTAAATATCTCCTTAAGCTGGTTGGCAGAGAGTACGGTTGGAGTTCCTCCTCCGACAAAAATGGAAGAAACCTTAGAGCCACTCTGATTGACAATAGAAGCATCAAAAACGATCTCTCGCAGTAAAGCCTCGACATAAGCCTGTCGACTCTTCTTATCGCAAGGAAAAGAAAGAAAATCACAGTAGTTACATTTGCTAATGCAGAAGGGGATGTGGATATATATTTCGATATCGTCAGGTAACATTCTATACATAATAAATGATCTCCTAAATCAATTGATTTCATTCCTTTATAAGTAAAAGAAAAAAGGTTGTTTGTCAAGAAGGCATCCATGAATTTCTAAAAATATCTTGACAAGCGGATAGGATAGTGATACCTTAACTAATGAAGATGTTAGCACTCATATATATCGAGTGCTAATAAACCAGAGACCGATAGAAGGGAGTGGGATTATGGATCTGGATTTAAGTGAAAGAAAGAATAAGATACTTAAAGCACTGATCTCAACCTACCTGGAAACCGGCGACCCTGTGGGAAGCAGAACGATTGCAAAGGACTTCAAGCTCTCGAGTGCGACGATTCGTAACGAGATGGCAGATCTTGAGGAGATGGGACTGATTATTCAGCCGCATACCTCAGCAGGAAGAATCCCATCAGACCTTGGCTACCGCTACTATGTGGATCAGATGATGTCAGAGAAAGATGACGAGATTGCCACGATAGAAGAGGAACACCGCAAGGATCGTGAGAGATTGCTGAATCGTATGGATCGCATGGAGGAGATGCTTAAAACCGTGGCAGATGCTCTGGCGCATGATACCAATTATGCGTCACTCGTCTCAACACCTCAGATTAAGGAGAGTAAGCTTAAGTTTATCCAGTTGTCCATGGTAGATACCGAGAGATTGTTAGCAGTTATCGTATTAGGTAATGATACGATTAAAAACATGCTGATCGATGTGGAAGATCCACTGTCGAATCAGGAAGTATTAAAGCTTAACATTCTGCTGAATTCATTCCTTCAGGGATTAACACTGAAAGATATCAACCTCGAACTTGTTCACAGGATGCAGGTTCAGGCAGGAATGCATGCGGAACTTTTGACTGAGGTCTTCCAGGGAATCGTGGAAGCGATTCATGGAGAAGAAGATATGGAGATCTATACTTCTGGAGCGACCAACATGCTCAAGTATCCAGAATTGATCAATCCTGGTGAGACGACCGCTCTTCTTGATACTTTAGTTGAGAAGAAGCAGTTAGTAAGTCTCGTAGATGACACGGTCAACAGTGAAGATAAGCATGGCATTCAGGTTTATATTGGTGGTGAGACTAAGGTGCCGGCATTGAAAGACTGCAGTATTGTTACTGCCACTTACCAGTTAAAGGAAGGCGGTACGGGAACGGTCGGTATTGTTGGACCGAAGAGGATGGATTACAAGAAAGTTGTGAAAACACTTGAGAATCTGGCCAGTGATCTGGACGACATCTTCAATAGCACGGAGGACGATTCTTAGCGGCCCCGTTGATTAAGATCGAAAGATACAGGCAGCAGTTGCTGCCATGATAAAGATAGAAAGGGTGGTACTTCAAGTGGAAGAGAAAGATAAGACATTCGACGAGAGTACACAGGCTGATCCTACTGTAGACATTCCGATCGAGGATGGGGATGCCGAAGAGAAAGCAGCAGATCAGGCAGCAGAGAAAGAAGAAGCGGACAAAGCCGCAGATTCTAAAGCAGATACAGACAAGAAAGAAGAGACTGAGACAGCAGGCGCAAAGGATAAGAAGTCCACAAAGCTTGAGATTGAACTCAAGAAGAAGGACGAGAAGATCAGTGATCTGGAAGATCATTACAAACGTCTGATGGCTGAGTTTGAGAACGCCAGAAAGAGAACTGAGAAAGAGAAGAGTCAGATGTATGACTTTGGTGCTAAGGATGTTCTTGAGAAGATTCTTCCAGTCGTCGATAACTTTGAGAGAGGAATCGATGGACTTTCTGATGAGGAGAAAGAAGGAGCATTTGCTAAGGGTATCATCAAGATCTATCAGCAGTTGATGACCACACTAGATGGCCTTGGCGTAAAAGCCATGAACGCAGAGGGTCAGGAGTTTAATCCAGATTTCCACAATGCGGTAATGCATGAAGATAACGAAGAGATGGGTGAGAACCTGGTAGCACAGGAACTCCAGAAAGGTTATATGTATAAAGATTCCGTTCTTCGTCATGCGATGGTTAAAGTAGTCAACTAAGTTATGCTTAGTTAAAGCAGTTTATCTAATAAAGTATATGAGCATGAAGTGGGCATTAGCACCACGATAATGCGAATGAAGAGCAGGAATGTGGGAGTCGCAAGGCAACGTAACATTCCGTAGTAAGTTTTGACAGTCACGTCATAACATAAATTTAGGAGGCAAATTATGGGTAAGATCATTGGTATTGATTTAGGTACTACAAACTCATGTGTAGCAGTTATGGAAGGTGGAAAACCTGTTGTTATTACAAATGCAGAAGGTATGAGAACAACACCATCCGTTGTAGCATTTACTAAGACAGGTGAGAGAGTTGTCGGTGAACCTGCAAAACGTCAGGCAGTTACAAACGCTGATAAGACAATCTCCTCCATCAAGCGTCATATGGGATCTGATTATAAAGTTTCCATCGATGGAAAGAACTATACACCACAGGAGATTTCCGCTATGATTCTTCAGAAGATGAAGAGCGATGCTGAGAACTACTTAGGTGAGAAGGTATCAGAGGCAGTTATTACAGTTCCTGCATACTTCAACGATGCTCAGAGACAGGCAACAAAGGATGCTGGTAAGATCGCAGGACTTGAGGTTAAGCGTATTATCAACGAGCCTACTGCAGCAGCTCTTTCCTATGGACTGGATAATGAGAAAGAACAGCGTATCATGGTATACGACTTAGGTGGTGGTACATTCGATGTATCGATCATCGAGATTGGTGACGGTGTCATCGAGGTATTATCTACAGCTGGTAACAACAAGCTTGGTGGAGATGACTTTGATAACGTAATCACACAGTACATGTTAGATGACTTCAAGGCTAAGGAAGGTGTTGATCTTTCCTCAGATAAGATGGCAATGCAGAGATTAAAAGAGGCAGCCGAGAAGGCTAAGAAGGAGCTTTCTTCTTCTACAACTACTAATATCAACCTGCCATTCATCACTGCAACTGCAGAGGGTCCAAAGCACTTTGAGATGGATCTCACAAGAGCGAAATTCGATGAGTTAACAGCTCACTTAGTAGACCAGACAGCAGGCCCTGTTGAGAGAGCATTAAAGGATGCTGGACTTACCGCTGGAGACTTAAGCAAAGTCCTCTTAGTTGGTGGATCTACACGTATCCCTGCTGTACAGGATAAAGTTAAACAGCTGACGGGCAAAGAGCCATTCAAGGGCATCAACCCAGATGAGTGTGTTGCAATCGGTGCAGCTATTCAGGGTGGTAAGTTAGCAGGAGATACCGGTGCCGGTGATATCCTTCTTCTTGATGTAACTCCGCTGTCACTGTCTATCGAGACTATGGGTGGTGTTGCAACAACATTAATCCCACGTAACACAACAATCCCTACAAAGAAGAGCCAGATCTTCTCTACTGCAGAGGATAACCAGACAGCAGTTGATATCCACGTAGTACAGGGTGAGAGACAGTTCGCTAGAGATAACAAGACATTAGGTCAGTTCCGTCTGGATGGTATCCCACCAGCACGTCGTGGAGTACCTCAGATTGAGGTTACTTTCGATATCGATGCCAACGGTATTGTAAATGTATCTGCTAAGGATCTTGGTACAGGCAAAGAGCAACATATCACAATCACTTCTGGATCCAACATGTCCGAGGAGGATATCGATAAGGCTGTTAAGGAAGCTGCACAGTACGAGGCAGAGGATAAGAAGAGAAAAGAGAATATCGATACTAGAAACGAAGCAGACAGCATGGTATTCCAGACAGAGAAGGCTCTTGATGAGGTAGGAGACAAGATTTCTGATTCCGAGAAGACAACCGTTCAGACTGATATCGCTAAGGTGAAAGAAGTCTTAGATCGTACAAAAGATAATATCTCCGATGCCGATGCAGAAGAGTTAAAGAGCGCAAAAGAGAAACTGATGCAGGATGCTCAGAGCTTATTTGGTAAGATGTATGAGCAGACTCAGCAGGGAGCAGCTGGCCAGGCTGGTCCTCAGGGTGGTGCTTCAGATCAGAACAACGGCGGAGACGATGATGTCGTAGACGCAGACTACAAAGAGGTATAATCAGACCACATAAAGCTATGTGAATCTGACAGAGGAAGAGGAGGCAGAGCAATCTGTCCCCTCTTTATCGATTGTCGTGTTCTGGTTTTAACCCGCAACATACATTTGGTTTTTGAATGTACAGCTAATGTGAGATCCCAATCATTACGGCCGAGCTTCTCATATGGTATGTGCAGGTCAAAACGAGAATACGACGTTGACCGCAATATACAGCCCATCAGTGTTTACAGAATATGTAATATCTGTTACTATAACAAGCATTGGGCCTTTTTTATAAGGCTATTATGGAGGATATTATGGCAGAGAAGAGAGATTTTTACGAGGTCCTTGGCGTTGACAGATCAGCCACGGACCAGGAGATAAAGAGAGCTTACCGTAAACTTGCAAAGAAGTATCATCCGGATATGAATCCAGGAGATAAGGACGCCGAGAGGAAGTTCCAGGAAGTATCGGAAGCTTATGAGGTACTTAGCGACAAGGATAAGAGAGCAAAGTATGACCAGTTCGGTATGGCAGCCTTTGAGCAGGGCGGTGCAGGCGGGCCTGGCGGATTTGGCGGCTTCGATTTCGGCAGCGGAGATATGGGAGATATCTTCGGAGACATTTTTGGAGATTTCTTTGGTGGCGGGCGTGCCAGAGGCAGAGCTAATAACGGCCCTCGCCAGGGAGCTAATTTACGTGCCAGCGTGAGAATCACCTTTGAGGAAGCAATCCGTGGTGTCGAGAAGGAATTAGAGATCACGCTCAAAGAGGAATGTAAGACTTGCCATGGCAGCGGTGTCAAGCCAGGAACTGAGCCTGAGACCTGCGCTAAGTGTCATGGTACCGGCCAGGTTGTATACACCCAGCAGTCCATGTTCGGTATGGTAAGAAATGTTCAGACGTGTCCAGACTGTGGTGGTACAGGTAAGTTTATTCGTCATAAATGTTCTGATTGTAGCGGAACAGGTTTTGTCAAAGTTCACAAGCGTATCAAGGTTAATATTCCAGCAGGTATCGACAATGGTCAGAGCGTTCGTATCCGCGAGAAGGGTGAGCCGGGAATCAATGGCGGTCCAAGAGGAGACCTTTTAGTTAATGTTTCTGTATCCCGTCATCCTAAGTTCCAGAGACGTGAGTATGACCTCTTCTCCACAGAGCCAATCAGCTTTACACAGGCTGCTCTGGGTGCAGATATCATGATTGATACCGTGGATGGACCATATAAATATACTTTAAAACCAGGTACACAGACTGATACTCAGATTCGCCTTAAGAATAAGGGAGTTCCAACCTTACGTAATAAGAATGTCAGAGGAACCCATTATGTTAATCTGGTAGTTCAGGTACCAACCAAGCTCAATCAGGAGCAGAAGGATGCCTTACGTAAGTTCCAGGAAGCTATGGGAGAAGTGAGCGCAGAGGAGGCTGAGGCAACCGGAACAGATGGTGCTGCAGATACCAAGGCGACTGCAAAGAAGACGACCAAGAAGCATCGCAAGGGATTCTTCGGCAAGAAGTAATAAGATTCTTAAAAAATTTAAGCAAGAGAAAGATAGATTCAGGAGCGAACTATAATGGTTCCTCCTGTTTTTTTTGCAAGCATGCAAGTGAGGTGCGTTACTGTTTATGCATGGTATCGATCAGTGTTAAATAAGCTATTTTGATAGCTGACCTACCACCTGAGCCGTATTGTCCTGCTGCTCCTTACCCAGATTCTAAATAAGATAAGGAGCAGACATAGACAGGGCGGAGCGTAGGCTCAGATGGAAGTCAGTGAAAAATAGTTTGAACTACCGGTATTAGTATAAAGCATGAACCAATGTCATTTAGTTAGTATCGTCCATTCCCCAAATGCAGGGGTGTAACTCAAAAAGTAAATAAATTCTCAGAAAACAGTTGACATTCAAGTCAAAATGTGCGGCCGCTCTTGCTTCCCCTCCGTTCCGGGGGAACGCAAGAGCGGCCCTTGTAATTAGGGATATATGCATTCCAACATTACAAGGA
>JAXJRI010000017.1:0-12451 GCA_036310685.1 Lachnospiraceae bacterium
CGTCTACTCCTTATCTTATTTAGAATTAGGTAAGGAGCAGCAGGACAATACCGCAAAGGTGGAAGTCAGCTATCAAAATAGCTTATTTAACACTAAAAGATATCATGCATGAACTGTAACATGATAGGGAACCAGTGAACAAGCTGGACTGCCACTGGCAGTCCACCTGCATGCTTGGCAAAAAAAGAGGAAGACATTCTGGTCTTCCTCCCAAACTTCTCATCCTATTCGGTATTAGGCAGCTGCCACAGCTCCTGCCAGGCGTGCCTGTAATTCTCTTTCTCTCACACAATCGAAAACCTGCACTGTCATAAACATAGCATAAGCAAGATCCTTCTCCATCTGATCATCTCTGTCGAGATACTCTGCATGAAGACTTTCTACCCAGGAAGCGATCTCATCGAGGTCCTGTAAGGAATCCTCTCCGATGTGAGTGTTCTGATAGTCCTTGATATTAGCAAGATCTTCTCTCATGCAGCGATTCAGATTCTTCTCATAAATCATATGTGAGACTGCCTCATAGGACTCGCTGTCCTGATGAACCTGACAGAAATAATCCATCATATAATGAAGAACTCCGCCAAGACAGAACCAGTTGAAAAGATTCAGCTTATCATTCTTCTGGAGCTTACTGATGAGCTTCTCCATCTGCTCATAGGTATAATCCCTAGAAAAATTGTAAAAATGTCTGTGCTTAAAACGCATCGGGGAAAGGTCCATCGCTGCGGTTCCAACTAAAAGCAAGGCTTTTGCTGCCCGGTCACGAATACCTTCTGTCTGCTCACTCTCAAGTGCTCTTCTGGCAATTCTATAATGCGTTGTAATATCCAAGATTGATCCCCCTGTATTGATACTTGATATCTATATATACTGTATACAAAGTCTCTTAACTTCAGCAATTCTCATCTTAGATCACTCACTCCGCAAGGTCAAGCGCAGAAGCATTTCTATATTCTTACGAATTCATTAAGGCTACTGTTTATGCAGCTAAAAAGGGGCGGCCCTAGGACCACCCCCTAATCATCTCTTCTAATTTATTTCTGTTTGTCTTTGCCTGCCTTGAAGAATTCTCTAGTCTCTTTGGCAACGACTCCACTCAGCACAAAGAGTGCAATCATGTTTGGAATTGCCATGAGCCCATTAAAGATATCGGCGATGGTCCATACTGCAGATACTGTCATGTACGGTCCGATAAAGACGGCAAGGATATAAAGCCAACGATATCTCTTGACCACTTTCATATTCTTATGAGTCAGATACTCAAGACATCTCTCGGAGTAATAATCCCATCCAAGAATTGTTGTGAAAGCGAAGAATACCAGACAGATCATCAGGATAAAGCTACTTACAGTGTGTGGAAGTGGAAGTCCATGATTCCATGCGTAAGTTGTAACCTCAACTCCCTCCAGTCCTGGCTGTTTCCATGCCCCAGTCAGTGTGATGGAGGTTCCTGTCATAGTACAGATAACGATGGTATCAATGAAAGTTCCTGTCATGGAAACTAATCCCTGACGAACCGGCTCTTTGGTCTGAGCTGCTGCCGCTGCGATTGGTGCAGAACCCAGTCCAGCCTCATTGGAGAAGATTCCTCGAGCAACACCTTTCTGCATAGCAATCAGGAAGGTTCCAACTGCCCCGCCAGTGATAGCTGCCGGATTGAAGGCACCTTCTACAATTGTAACAATCGCTCCTGGTAATTCTGTGATATTAAAAATAATCAGTGAAATACTGAGGACAATATAGATGACTGCCATAAACGGAACAATCAGCTGGCTGACTGTAGAGATACGCTGCAGTCCTCCAATCAGAACTCCTGCCACACAGAAGGCCAAGATTAGAGATGCGATAACGACTGCCCATGTGTACTCACCAATTCCTGGAATGGTAACCGTATGAATAGCATTCGGGTCAAAGAAATTACCGACAGCTGATGTGATACCATTCACCTGTGTGAAAGTACCAATACCAAAAAGTCCAACACAGACACCAAAGAAGGCGAATATCTTGGCCAGCCATCTCCACTTTTCTCCCATACCCTTTTCAATATAGTAGAAAGGTCCACCTAAAGAGTGGCCATCTTCGTCAACCTGACGATATTTGACAGCTAACAGTCCCTCGGAATACTTTGTTGCCATTCCAAAGAAGGCTGCCACGATCATCCAGAATAAAGCTCCTGGGCCTCCGGCACATACGGCGGTAGCAACTCCGACGATATTACCAGTACCGATTGTCGCAGACAGTGCCGTACAGAGGGCTGCAAAAGATGATATCTCACCTTCTCCGCCTTCCTCGTTCTTAACCATCCACTTCAGTGCCAGCGGAAGTCTTCTTACCTGAAGGAATTTTACTCGGAAGGATAGCAAAATACCTCCAAGAATAATCAAAACCATCAGCGGGACTCCCCAGACAAAAGTGTCAATAGAGTTTAAAATGTTGTTAATTGTTCCCCACATTTTCTCTTTTCTCTCCTTGTAACTAATGCTTTTCGAGTTTCTACATATCTATCATGATGTGGATCTCGGAATCGGCTGCCCTGTCACAGACTTGCTCGTCTCTCCTCACTTTGACGCCCGATCCAACACATAATACAAAAATTCCCCCTTGCAGAGAAGTTTCTCATCCTCATTAGTGATCTTGGCACTCACCCAGATCAGATGTCCTCCCCGCTTGTCTACCTTAGAACGGCAGATAATTTTTTTACACCCATCTCCTGCATTAAAAAACTGAAAACTGCTATTGACTGTGGTAATCTTCGTGCTATTATCTGAAGCCGCAAAGCCACTGACTGTATCTGCCAGAGTATAAAAGGTACCCCCATGAACGATATCAAAGAAATTAATATGCCTTTCCTCAAGTTCAATCTCTCCAGCAGCGGACTCTCCCAGCACCCGATCCGTCAGTCGGATTCCCATGACTGCTGTGAGGCCTTTGCTCTCAATCAACTCTTGTACATCTACTTTATCTGGCTTAGCATCTGCTGCTTCCCTTGTCTTTATCTGGCTCATTTAAACTACAATCTCCCAACTAGTGGAATATCTCGCACTGAAGTACGTCCACCGAAATATAATTATGGATCAGCTCATAAAGATCTGTTCCCGGCTCGGGATCTCTCTCTCCACCACGCTCTATCATAAGGAAGGTCTCCTCATCATCAATCTTCTCCTCAACAAAGCCACCAGTTGAGTAGAATTCCATCAGAGCAGGGACTGTCTTCTTGATTCCCTGACACTCTTCCGGCTTACATCCTGGGAAGTTGATATTCCATACCTGCCCTCGTGTGAGCTCTGTCTTGCTGACATAATCCCACACCTCCTTAAAGTATGCCTCCACCAGGTCAAATGGCTTCCTTGGTGTCAAAGAGAATGCATACGATGGAATTCCTCTGGCTGCTCCCTCCATGGCGGCTGCCACAGTACCAGAATACATGATATCGTATCCAGCATTATATCCCTCATTAATTCCAGTGAAAAGCACATCCGGCTCCTGATCTTTCATCAGCCACTGAAGTGCAACCTTGACACTGTCCCCCGGCGTTCCACCAACACTGAATGCGCGAACACCTTCCACTGGGAAGTCAAAGACCTTCGTCACTCGCATCGGACGAAATGCCGTCATCTTGTGAGACATAGCTGAACACTGTTCCTTAGGTGCAACAACCCAGACGTCGTCTGAGATTGTTCGTGCAAGTTTAGCAAGCTCAATAATACCTCTTGCTCTGATTCCGTCATCATTTGAGATCAAAATTCTCATGTACGTTATCCTCCTCCCTCGTATCTTTTGAATTATTTTTCAATTATTCTTTCATGATGTTGGTGCCAAAAACACCCGACCTACCTATTTTATATCGAAACTGTATTTATTGTAAATATCGAAAATGAATAAAATGAATAATTTGAAGAAAAATTATTAATCTACCTTTAACGAAATCACGAGAAATATTAACGTTTCAGTCGGAATTGTAACAAATTTGTTGCAATTTCGCTTAAGTAATGATAAAATACATGTAATCGTTAATATTTCTGAGAGAGAGAATAGGTATGACAGTATATTTATATGGAAATTTTGGACGAATTTCATATTTTGAATTAACCACCGGCAAGTGATTTTCACTTGCCGGTTTTTTTATTGTCAAAATTAACGTTTTTTCTGTAAATAACATGACTTCATCATTTGGGGAGGGATTTGAAATGCACTTATCAAAACGATTCAAACGTATCGCAGTCTGTGGCCTTGCTTCCGTATTACTTTTCCAGTCAATCGGTGCAGTAGCAGCTTCCAATTATTACTATACCGGCAGCAAAGCGAACCATAAGAGAAGATATTACGCTGGAAGCTACAAAGTATATTTTAATGGTCGCCGTGTTAATAGCAGCTCAACACCTGGAGTCTACATCAATGACAACTTCATGGTTCCATACAAGGCATGTCTTGTTAGCAAAGGACCAAAAATGACTTCTTCCTTTAAAAAGAGTAAGAGACGCTTATCACTTAAATATAATGGTAACAACATTATATTTTATCTGGGAAAGAAATATGTAAAGCTCAATGGCAAGAAATACACACTTAACACAGCACCTACTTACGTAAGAATCCGCGGCAAGAAGAAAGTGGTTGTTCCGGCAAAGGCTCTCTCCAGGTTGATGGGATGGTCTTACACCGCAAGCAGAGCAAGCAAGAAGATCTGCATGTCTTCCTCAGATGCTGCTCCAACACCAATCGTTCCAGCGAATGTGAACACCTCTAATCTTCAGGCAACCGCATTCAAGAGTATGACAATCTCTCAGTTCATTGCAACCGTAGGACCAATCGCGCAGGCTAATTACCATGCAACAGGTATCAAGGCTTCCGTCACATTAGCTCAGGCTATCAATGAGAGTGGTTGGGGCAAATCATCACTCACACAGCAGTCTAACAACATGTTCGGAATGAAGAAAGTCATCTCTGGAAACACATGGGCTGGTTCTACCTGGACTGGTGCTTACATTAACGTAGTTACCAGAGAGGAAGTTAAAGGCAAACTGGTCAAGGTTGTCGCTCCATTCCGTAAATATGATAACGTACCTCAGTCAATCGCCGATCATTCCGCATATCTTTCAAATGCGATGAATGGTTCTAGAAAGCGTTATTATGGTATTACTGATGCACAGAAGACTTACTATCAGCAGCTTGTCCTCTTACAGCAGGGCGGTTACTGCACATGGAGCGGATATGTTTCCGAACTTTCTGCTCTGATTAAGAGATACAACTTGACTACATATGATCAGTAATATTTTGACATTTTTGAACTATACAGTATAATTATCTTATAAAAAATATCTACACAAAAACCGGCGATTTAGCTCGCCGGTTTTTTTTGCCAAGCATGTAAGTAAAGTGCCGGTGGCATTTCAGCTTGTTCACATCTATAATTCATGCCAATTCGGCAGAGGAGGTGGCTTATGAAGATTCCTGGTTATTATTCCTCCGGAGAGTTTGCCCGCATGGCTCACGTAACACTTCGGACCGTACGCTATTATGATAAGAAGAATATCCTAAAACCGTCTTTTGTCACAGAATCCGGTGCCCGCTTCTACACCGACCAGGACTTTGCCCGTCTTCAGCAGATTCTTCTATTAAAATATCTTGGTTTCTCCTTAGAGGAGATTCGCGAGATGACCATCGAGGACAACGACTACAAATATATGCTTAATTCGCTCAACCTCCAAAAGAAACTGGTGGAGGATCGTATCGAGCAGCTAGAAAATGTCAAGCGTGCCATCGAAAATACGACCGCTGCCATCGAGACCGACCACAAGGTTGACTGGACTCAGATGTTAAAGCTCATCCACCTGACAGAAATGCAGGAGAGCTTAAAGAGTCAGTATAAGAGTTCCAGCAATATTTCTGCCAGAATTCGGCTTCACAAGAATTACTCACAGAACAAAGAAGGGTGGTTTCCATGGATTCTTCGTCTGCTTCTCTCCTCACACCAAGTACCATCTGATCACGCCCCAAGGTTCTTGGAACTTGGATGCGGGGATGGCTCCCTCTGGCTGGAGAATGCCAGACGAATTCCAGAGAAGGCAGACATCACCCTGACGGATATCTCAGACGGAATGATTCGTGATGCCAGACGAAGTCTGTCCCAAAACCCAGAGATTCTGTCATCTCAGAAGGAGAAGGGGTATCACTTCCATTATGGTATCATCGATGCCCAGAGGACCCCTTACCGGCTTAAGACAGAAGAGATTCCAGATCAGAGCTTTGACTATATCATGGCCAACCATGTCCTCTTCTACTGCCATGACATTCCTCAGATTTTCGAGGAGATCCACCGTATCTTAAAAGACGACGGTCTTTTTCTCTGCACCGCATACAGCGGCAGGCACATGCATGAGATTCGAGACCTGGCTCAGAAATTCGACAGCCGCATCGTCCTCTCCGGAGAAAAACTCTATGATGTCTTCGGCTTAGATAACGGAGCTGACCTCCTAAGAGAGACATTTGCTTCTGTCAAGCTGGTCACTTATCCCGACGCCATCGAATTAGACCAGGCTGAGCCTTTGATCGAGTACATTCTGTCCTGTCATGGCAATCAGAACCAGTATCTGCTGGAGCGCTACAACGATTTCCGTTCTTTCGTCGAAAAAAATGTCGCGGACGGTTTTCATATCACAAAAGATTCCGGAGCATTTCTTGCCAGAAAGCAGGACCTCGGCCGATAATCCACTCAGGAAAGTTAAAGATTACAGTACAGAAAAGTTTGTCACTGTGGCAGATAAATCTGTCACAAGCTTTGTGGAAACCATACAAAATTATGAATTTTAATAATTTGCTCTTGAAAGTGACGTTACGTCACCTTATATACTGATGTCAGTAACAGATTACTAGATGATTAGGAGGGAGTTATAAACATGAAAGGTATTATTTTAGCTGGAGGATCTGGAACACGTCTGTATCCTCTCACCATGGTTACTTCAAAACAGTTACTTCCAATTTATGATAAACCGATGATCTACTATCCGATGAGTGTTCTCATGAACGCAGGCATTCGCGATATCCTGATCATCTCTACTCCACAGGACACTCCAAGATTTAAGGAACTGCTCGGTGATGGCCATCAGTTTGGTGTTCATCTTCAGTATGCAGTTCAGCCAAGCCCAGATGGACTTGCCCAGGCATTCATCATCGGCGAGGACTTCATCGGCAAGGATCCTGTTGCTATGGTTTTAGGTGATAACATTTTCGCCGGACACGGCTTAAAGAAACGTCTAAAAGCTGCTGTTAAGAACTCCGAGTCCGGCCAGGGCGCTACTGTCTTCGGTTACTATGTAGACGACCCAGAGCGTTTCGGTATCGTAGAGTTTGACAAGGAAGGAAAGGCAATCTCCATCGAGGAGAAGCCAGAGCATCCAAAGAGCAACTACTGTGTCACAGGTCTCTACTTCTACGACAACAAGGTGGTAGAGTATGCAAAGAACTTAAAGCCATCTGCCAGAGGAGAGCTTGAGATCACAGACTTAAACCGTATCTACTTAGAGAACCATGCATTAAATGTTGAGCTTCTCGGCCAGGGCTTCACTTGGCTCGACACCGGAACTCATGAGAGTCTTGTCGATGCGACAAACTTTATCAAGACCGTCGAGCAGCATCAGCACCGTAAGGTTGCCTGCCTTGAGGAGATTGCTTACTTAAACGGATGGATCACCAAGGACGATGTCATGAAAGTATATGAGCTCTTAAAAAAGAATCAGTATGGCCAGTACTTAAAAGACGTCATCGACGGCAAATACAGAGAGAATCTTTACTAGAATATTAGGAGGAACATATGACTATTATTGTTACCGGCGGTGCCGGATTTATCGGAAGCAATTTCATCTTCCACATGTTAAAAGCACATCCAGATTACCGTATTGTCTGCTTAGACTGCCTGACTTATGCAGGTAACTTAAGCACCCTTGCTCCAATTATGGACAACCCGAACTTCCGCTTTGTCAAGGAGAGCATCTCCGACCGTGAGGCAGTTTATAAATTATTTGAGGAGGAGCATCCAGACATGGTAGTCAACTTTGCAGCTGAGAGCCATGTAGACCGTTCCATCGAGAACCCTGAGATCTTCCTTCAGACAAACATCATCGGAACCAGCGTTCTCTTAGATGCCTGCAGAAAATATGGTATCAAACGCTACCATCAGGTATCTACCGATGAGGTTTACGGAGATCTTCCATTAGATCGTCCAGACCTCTTCTTTACAGAGGAGACTCCAATCCACACAAGCAGCCCTTACAGTGCTTCCAAGGCTTCTGCAGATCTTCTGGTTCTGGCATATCATAGAACTTATGGCCTTCCAGTATCTATCAGCCGCTGCTCTAACAACTACGGACCATATCACTTCCCTGAGAAGCTGATTCCACTGATGATCGCCAACTGCTTAAATGACAAACCTCTTCCAGTTTATGGTAAGGGTGAGAACGTCCGTGACTGGCTCTATGTAGAGGATCACTGCCGTGCTATCGACCTGATTATCCACGAGGGACGTGTCGGTGAGGTTTACAATGTCGGCGGACACAATGAGATGAAAAACATCGATATCGTAAAGATTATCTGTAAAGAGTTAGGCAAGCCAGAAAGCCTGATCACACATGTTGAGGATCGTAAGGGACATGACAGACGTTATGCGATTGACCCAACTAAGATTCACAACGAGCTCGGATGGCTCCCAGAGACTAAGTTCGAAGATGGTATCAAGAAGACCATCCAGTGGTACTTAGACAACAGAGAGTGGTGGGAGACTATCATCTCCGGTGAGTATCAGAACTACTACGAGGAAATGTATGGCAATCGTAAGGAAGTAGAATAATGAGAGTTTTAGTTACTGGTGTCGCTGGCCAGTTAGGCCACGATGTGATGAATGAATTATCCAAGAGAGGGTATGCCGGGATCGGAAGCGACCTGGCTCCTTCCTACGCAGGAATCCAGGATGGCACAGCAGTCACCAGACTGCCGTACATTTCCTTAGATATCACTGACCGTGAGGCAGTAAAACGCGTCTTCTATGATATCAAGCCAGATGCTGTCGTACACTGCGCCGCTTGGACCGCAGTTGACGCTGCAGAGGAGGAAGAGAATCACGATAAGGTTTTCCGAATCAATGTGGATGGCAGCAAGAATATCGCAGATGCCGCCGCTGCTTCTGGGTCAAAGATGATCTACTTAAGTACTGACTATGTTTTTGACGGCCAGGGAGAGACCCCTTGGAAGCCAGATGACAAGAACTACAAACCATTGAATGTTTACGGTGAGACCAAACTTGCCGGGGAGCAGGCTGTCGCTTCTGCCCTAGTCAAATATTACATCGTCAGAATTGCCTGGGTTTTCGGAAAGAATGGCAAGAACTTTATCAAGACTATGTTAAATGTCGGTAAGACACATGACCACTTAAAGGTTGTCAATGATCAGATCGGTACCCCGACCTACACCTTTGACCTTGCAAGACTCTTAGTGGATATGCTCGAGACTGACAAATTCGGCTACTATCACGCAACGAATGAGGGCGGATACATCAGCTGGTATGACTTTACCAAAGAGATCTTCCGTCAGGCAGCTGCCTTAGGTCATTCTGAGTACAGTACAGACCGCTTGACTGTGGACTCTGTCACTACTGAAGAATACGGACTCAGCAAGGCTGCAAGACCATTCAACAGCCGTCTTGATAAGAGCAAGCTCGTGGAGAATGGCTTTACTCCTCTCCCGACCTGGCAGGATGCTCTGGCTAGATATCTAAAAGAAATAGACTTTTAAACATAAGAACAATAGAAATAGATGGGAAGATTATTGATCATGGGACAGATTAAAGTACAGAAAAATGTGGGCGGCATCGAAGGATTATGCATCATTGAGCCTGCAGTTCACGGAGATAACCGTGGATATTTTATGGAAACTTATAATTCAAATGATATGAAAGAAGCCGGAATAGACCGCGTCTTTGTACAGGACAATCAGTCTATGTCTACAAAGGGTGTCTTACGTGGACTTCACTTCCAAAAGCAGTACCCTCAGGCTAAATTAGTACGCGCCATCCGTGGTACAGTCTATGATGTAGCTGTCGACCTTAGAAGTGACAGCAAAACTTATGGAAGATGGTACGGCGCCACCTTAAGTGAGGAGAACAAGATACAGTTCCTCATCCCAGAAGGTTTCGCCCATGGGTTCCTGGTTCTCTCCGACGAGGCAGAGTTCTGCTATAAAGTAACAGACTTCTGGCATCCTGGAGACGAGGGCGGCATGGCTTGGAACGATCCAGAAATCGGGATCGAGTGGCCTCAGCTCAAGGGAACATATCAAGGAACCCCATCTGCAGAAGGTTACACCCTTGAGGATGGAACTCCACTGAATCTCTCTGACAAGGACCAGAAGTGGAAGGGAATCAAAGAGACTTTTAAATTCTAAAATCCGCTTCAAACAAAACTCAAGTTAAAAAAGTCAAACAAGCTGGACAGCCACTGGCGGTCCATCTTGCATGTTTGGCAACAAATTGAAATGTCACTGGCACTTCGGCTTACATGCCTGGCAAAAAATAAGAAGAGCATCGATCTAATCACTATCGATGCTCTTCTAGTTCTGTTCACTTTCAATTGATCCCAATGGTCTGTACCTCATATCATCTTCAACTATAAGCGACCCGATTCTTCGTTCACTAATCTGCCATCCAAATCTTCTACTCTTCCGGTCAGCTGTTCTTCCTCAGAATGAAAATCCTTATAATCTCAAATGAATCTTTCTTCTCCACTTTCATCAAGTTCAAATCTTTTGAATTGCAAAAGCCTTGTTCGTAAGAGTGTTAACCTTATCCTTCAATACTACCATCTACGGTCTGCTAAGAATGTGCCTGTTCACATCTGCAACCAACCTCATCAAAGTTCTTACTCATCAATTCTTTTGAATTCCAATCCTGCTACGTATGGTGGCTTGTACCTCCTTAATCTTAGTATCGTTTGAAAGTTTAACTTAAGTTTTTGGTGGTCTGTACCTCCTATAAAAACTTTACCTGATGTTCACCTAACGTTCCAAATCAATCAAGATTGAATGTTAAGTTTTCATCTACTTGGAAGAACTTCTCTTGTTCTTCTTTGTGACTATAATATAGCATTGGGTCCGCATTTTGTCAATACTATTTTATATTTATTTTTAAATTGTCTGTATACATCAATATATTCAGACAATTTACTGACTTATCAAAGCAACAAAACAAGCTAGACTGCCCCTGGCGGTTCATTTTGTATGCCTGGCAACATGCTGAATGCCACTGGCTCTTCACTTGCATGCTTGAAAACAAATGAAAAAGCCCCTGGAATCATCTCCCAGGGACTTAAGTCTCTCTCTTGGTTCTATCATCTGTTCAGCGCCAATCCTCATCATCAATTTACAAGGATATATCCGCCTGATGTAGATTTCGAACTGTAGTAATTCGTTTTTCTATTGCTGGTACATGGGTACATGTATGTCACAAGAGATGCCATTTTAGCATACTTCACTCTCTGCATCTGACCAGACCAAGATCTCTGAGCAGAATCAGCGATGATGACCTTTCCAGTATCTGTCATACCAATAAGAACCATCGTATGCTTGGATCTTGCCCACTTGTGTGTGTACCCGCCAACTCTTCTTCCATTAATCTGTCTACGGCTGTCTACCTCAATGATGACTGGCTTACCCTGTCTTAAATGATTTTCAATCTGGGCAACTGCCTTAGCATTCTTGAATTTACGGACATAGGTTGCTTTAATTCCATTTCTTTTTAAAATCTTAGTGATTCCATTCAGAGAGACTGGCATTCTTCTTCTGTTATAATTTCTCTTCCATGCCTTTTTCCCGAATACCTTCTTCTCTAATTTCTGATAAGTATTGACCGGTGTGTATTTGGCATAGCGAGAACTGTAGGCAGAAAGGACCGTAGTAAGGGAACTAACCGCACAGCCATGGAGCTTGACGTATTTATCGTTAATCTTTCTCTGAGCAAAAATGTTGTAGGTTCTCTGTCCATCTGAGCTGTTGACAGTTAAACTGAGCTTCTTCACATTAGTTGACAGTGGAAGCATGGAGGACATGGTTGTGATCCCCTTAGATGGACTAATATCAACCGTCGCTGCTTTTGGCGCTGTCACAGAAGTGCAGAGCATGGTTCCTGCAAGAACTGCCGCACTCAGGCGTTTACATAACTTCTTTCTATTCATATTCTATCTTCTCCATTCCTATATCTATAATCTACCTTACATACAAAAAGAACTGCTATCAGCGGTCCTCTTTGCTAATCATCTGTCATTTAGCAGGCATCTTCTTAAGAAATGCCCACAATATTGCTATGATAACATATCTTGCTAGTTTTTTAAAGTTTTTCTAGAAACTTCTGATCACTGCCTATTCTTCTAGAGTTACTGTTCATGCACAATGTCATTTAGTTAAGAATGCTACA
>JAXJRI010000018.1:0-6782 GCA_036310685.1 Lachnospiraceae bacterium
CAGGACAATACGGCACAGGTGGAAGTCAGCTATCAAAATAGCTTATTTAACACTGAAAGATATCATGCATGAACAGTAACGAAGAACTTGAAACTTTCACTCTATTTTTCTTCCTGAGCTTCTTTGTTCGTCTTCTCTTCAGTATTCGCGGACTGTTTTTCGAATTCTTCTCTGCTTCTAGCAGTATGCCCATTGACTCCTAACTGAAGGTCAACCTCTCTCTTATCTCTTAAGATATGCTTATGATCTTCCTCAATCTTTGCGATAACAGAGTCGAAGAACTTCTTCTCTTCCTCAAGGATGGAGGCATACATACCCTCTAAACCGTCCATCATCTCCTGAGTATACGAGAGAGCGCCTAACTGCATAGCACGAGAATCTTCTCTGGCTTTCTGTAACATGGCATCTGCTCTGTCCTGAGCATCTCCCTCTAAATCTTTAGCACGCATCTCAGAGAGTGAGACAATCTCATTGCTGTCAACCATCTTCTCTGCCTCTTTGCCTGCCTCACTGACAATACGGTCTGCTTTAGCCTTAGCTTCTGCTAAGATAGAATCCTTTGTCTTGAGGATTCTTCTGCTGTCCTCAATCTCTCTTGGAAGAGCATTCCTTACTTCCTCGAGCATTGCCAGAATCTCCTCTCGGTTCACCTTAATCATTCCGCCGCTTCCAAGTACTCCTGTACTTCTGGCATTGTCAATATAAACTTCAATCTCTTCAATCAGCTGTTCTGCGGTCATTTCTGCTGCCATGGGATATCCTCCTTCTCCATCTATTCCCCTGTGATATAGCTATCGTAATGAACAATGTTCTCCTATCTTAGTTACGGATTTAACTCTTTAAACTTCGCTAATGTCTTCTGCTCCACATAAGGAGGAACAAAACTGGAGATATCCCCTCCAAAGTAAGCCAGCTCTCTTACAGTGCTGGAGCTTAAGAAAGAGTACTTCGCATTCGTTGCGAAGAACATTGTCTCAATTCCTTTGTCTAATTTATGATTCGTCTGAGCCATCATCAGCTCATACTCAAAATCTGATACTGCACGGATTCCACGGACAATAACATTGGCATCTATTTTCTTACAGAAATCAACTAAGAGCCCTCCAAAGGCAACGACTTCGATATTATCTAAGTCCTTCGTGACTTCCTGAATCATATCTATCTTCTCCTCCACGGAAAAAACAGGCTTCTTCGTCTTATTATAAAGGACCCCGATTACTACCCTGTCAAAGATGCGGGATGCTCTGCGAATTACGTCAATGTGTCCATAAGTTACCGGGTCAAAACTGCCCGGATAAATTGCTGTTGTCATGTTATCTCCTGACTCGAATAAATGTATGTTTATTCGTCTTGTATTCTTTAGTTTTATATACCTCAAACTCTGTGTTTGAAAGGCAATCATAAGTCGTCTGAAGATCTGATTCTACGATAATCGTCGTCTGTTCACCCACCAGTCTCGTGCCGTCTAAGGCCAACAGTACATCTCTCTCAAGATTATGTCCATAAGGGGGATCCATAAAAATCATATCAAAGGATCTACCCTCCCCGGCAAGCTGTGTAATTGCTGCAAAGACATCCATCTTGCAGAGGTGACCCCTGTCATCAAGATGCGTAAACTTCAGATTATAAGCGATGCAGGAAGCAGCCTGACGATTCTTCTCAACGAAGTATGCCTCCTTCGCCCCTCTGCTCAACGCTTCAATACCAATCCCTCCACTTCCTGCAAAAAGATCTAGGAAATGACATCCTGGGATATCCATAGAGATCATATTGAAGAGGGTCTCCTTGATACGGTCTGTTGTCGGGCGTGTATTGTCACCCTTCATCGTTTTCAGTTTTAAACTCTTGGCCGTTCCAGAAATTATTCTCATCGCATGTCCTCATCGTGCTTATGATTTTTTTATCATTATTATTTTATAATAAGAATACAATTAGTCAAGGATTTTTCGCCATTCCTTGACATATTTTTGTCATGTAATAGTGGAATTTTACTTTGCTCTCTTGTCCTCTTAAATATCTCTAGCATAATTCAGGTCATCGCTCATTCCTTCTGGATAAACGGTATGGAAATCAAAGTCTGTCTCCTTCAGATAATCAACGGCCTCGGCAGCTTCCTTTAAGATATCTGCGTTCTGATAGATATCACCCAAAGCAAAATTCATGGTTCCGCTCTGCCTGGTCCCAAACAGCTGGCCAGGTCCTCGAAGCTTCAGATCCTCATTGGCAATCTCAAAGCCATCATTCGAGTGTCCGATAATGGATAACCGTTCCAGCGCCTCCTTGGTATTGGAGCCAGAGATAAAGATACAGTAAGACTGCGCTTCCCCTCTACCAACACGGCCTCGCAGCTGGTGCAGCTGGGCAAGTCCAAAGCGCTCTGCATTCTCAATGAGCATAACTGTCGCATTAGGGACATCAATTCCTACCTCTATAACTGTGGTAGAAATCAGAACGTCAATCCCCTTAGACTGAAACTGGTCCATAATCTCTTCTTTCTCCTTCGAGGACATCTTACCATTTAAGGACCTTACCCTGATCGATGGAGGCATGGAAGCCGCGAAGGACCTCGTGTACTCCTCCACATTTTCTACGTCCATGGTCTCGCTCTCCTCAATCATGGGGCAGATAATATAAGCCTGATGGCCTCCCTGGACCTGCTTGATAATAAAGTTCCAAGCACTCGGGCGTGATTTCTGACCCACAACCGCATTCTTAATCGGCTTTCTAGACGCTGGAAGTTCATCCATGATCGAGATATCCAGATCTCGGTAAAGAATGATTCCCAGTGTTCTAGGAATTGGTGTCGCACTCATAACCAGGACATGAGGATCCCTGCCTTTTTTCATAAGAGCATCCCGCTGATGGACTCCGAATCGGTGTTGCTCATCAGTCACGGCTAAAGCAAGATCAGGGAATTCCACATCTTCCTCAATCACCGCGTGGGTTCCAATGAGAATATCAATATCCCCTTGACGGCACTGATTCTTAACCTTCTTCTTATCGGAAGCCTTAAGAGCACCTGTAAGAAGTCCGATTCGAACGCCCAGCGGGCCTAACATCTTGGTAAAGGAAGCATAATGCTGCGAAGCCAGGACCTCTGTTGGGGCCATGAGAACTGCCTGATAGCCATTTAATACAACCTGGTACATGGCAATCATGGCGACTATAGTCTTACCGGAACCAACGTCTCCCTGAACCAGTCGGTTCATGGCACGAGTTCCCGCCAGATCGCTTCGGATCTCTAGCAATGTCTTCTTCTGTGCTCCTGTAAGATCATAGGGAAGGCTCTTCATGAAGTCACTTACCCTGTCATCATCATGAATAATATAGTGATTGAGTGCCTTATGCTCATGTTCTTTCACCAGTTCTAAAGCGGCAAAAAAACGGAAGAATTCATCAAAGATAATGCGTCTTCTGGCTTCAATCAGTGTCTCCTTCTGATGAGGAAAATGAATCTCTGACAGTGCTTTCTCCTCATCCTCCAAATTATAATATGCCTGTACATTCTCCGGCAGGAATTCCTGTGGGTGATAGACATTGAAGGCCTGAATCTGAGCTTTCTTTATCGTCTGATTGGAAAGTCCTGAGGTCAGCGGATAGATCGGCTGATAGGTCTTTTTAAGTTTCTCATACTTTTGAGGAGTCAGAACTTCCGGATGCTCCATCATAATCCTGCCGTCCTTAAAAATTGGTGTCCCTGTAAAAAGATATCGTTCCCCCTGATGAAGGGTGGACCTCAGATACGGCATATTGAACCACCTTAAGAAAAGGCTGCCACTCTGGTCGCTGATTAAAGCTGTCAGGATTTTCACTCTTCTTCCTGCAGACATGTGAACAGGAGAATCCAGGGCTCCCTCCACAGTACAGCGGACCCCCTGCCGTATCTCTCGAATGGATATTGGGTCTGGGTATGTCGTGTAGCATCTGGGATAATGATGAACCAGCTGATCTACTGTTTTGATATTAAGACGTGCCAGCAGTTTTTCCGTCTTCTCTCCAATCCCTTTCAGTTCTCTCACTGAAATCGTCATAACTGCCTCCTAATTATCTCTATGACATACATTGCTTACTGACTATAACGTCCAAAGGCTCAGGGTATCTCACCTGAGCCTTTTTTAAAGACATCGCCTCGTCTTACCAGGTAAGACCTGATGGATGTCAGTATCTATTCTCGTTTACTCTACAGAAATCATATAATAGTAGACTGGCTGTCCACCATAGTTGATCTCCACCTCAAGATCCGGAAGCTTAGCTTCGATAGCCTCTGCAAGTTCCTTGGCCTGGTCTTCCTTGATTTCTGCGCCATAATAGAGGCTGACAATCTCAGAATCCTCATCTGCCATCTGGCTTACCAGGTCAACTGTGGTCTCCACAAGATCAGTTCCAACAGCCTTAATACCATCATCATCGATTCCCATAATGTCATTCTGGTGAATCTCCTTGCCGTCAATTGAAGTATCACGAACAGCATAAGTAACCTCACCGCTGGCAATGTCTGCAAAACCGTCCTGCATGCTATCAACATTGTCCTCTACACTGTTCTCAGGCATGTACCCAATCATAGCCGCAATGCCCTGAGGCACTGTCTTAGTCTTTAAGACGATGATATTCTTCTCTGTCTCAAGCTCCTTAGCCTGCTCTGCTGCAAAGATGATATTGCCATTGTTTGGAAGAAGAACAATATTCTTAGCGTTGACCTTCTCAATTGCTTCCAGGAAATCTCCCGCACTTGGATTCATAGTCTGTCCGCCAGAAATCACATAATCCACACCAAGGCCCTTAAAAATCTCTTCAAATCCATCTCCGGCAGCAACAGTGACGAAGCCAAGTTCCTTTGGTGGTTCTTTAGCTTTCTTCTCTTCCTCTGCCTTTTTCGCTTCCTCTTCTAAAGCTTCTTCCTTACGTGTTAAGTCTTTCTGTAACTTCTCCTCATGCTCTAAGCGCATGTTGTCAACCTTCATATTAGTCAGCTGACCAAAAGTTAAGGCTTTCTCAAATGCCTGACCTGGGTGGTTTGTATGTACATGTACCTTACAGATCTTATCATCAGCAACACAAACTAAGGAATCACCGATAGAAAGCAGATACTCCTTAAAGCCTTCCACAGTCTCCTCGCTCATCGGCTCATCTAAGAGGATGATAAACTCTGTACAATAACCATACTTAATCTCTGCAACGGACTCAGGCTCCACATCCTCCTCAGATGCTCGGCTAGCTGCGGTTCCACCTTCTGGAACAAAGAGAGGAGTCTTCTTGCCTGTCATAGCGTCACAGGCACCCTGCAGTACTTCCATGAGTCCCTGTCCACCGGAATCAACAACGCCTGCTTCCTTAAGAACAGGAAGCATATCTGGAGTCTTAGCCAGAACTTCATATCCATGAGCAACTACCTTTTCACAGAACTCAGTCAGAGAAAGGTCAGTATCTGCCAGCTCTGTTGCGATGTCACTGACTCCCTTAGCTACCGTAAGAATAGTACCTTCTTTAGGCTTCATTACAGCCTTGTAAGCGGTCTCCACTGCACGCTCAAATCCATCAGCCAGATCAGCCTTATCTAAACTTGTCTTCTTAGAGATAGATCTGGTAAATCCACGGAAAAGCTGAGAGAGAATAACACCAGAGTTACCTCTTGCTCCACGGAGAGAACCATTACTGATTGCCCTGCAGACGGTCTTAATGGATAAATCCTCAATCTCCTCCACTGCCTTAGCTGCAGAAGAAATGGTCATAGACATATTCGTTCCTGTATCACCATCTGGCACAGGGAATACGTTCAGCTCATTGATATAATCTTTCTGTAAATTAATACGCTCAGCACCAGCAAGGAAATACTTCTTCAGCGCCTGCGCATCTATCTGATTTGTCAAAACTTGTCCTCCTAAATCATCGATTAGTCAACAATACGGACTCCCTCAACATAAACGTTGATGGAATCTACTTCCATATCGGTAAATTTTTCTACTTTATATTTAACATTCTCAACGAGATTTCTAACAACTGTCGCGATGGAAACGCCATACACTACAATAATATGGAAATCAACTGAGATCTTATTATCCTGAATCTTAACATGGACACCCTTGGAAATGTTATCGCGCTTTAAGAGCTTTACAAGGCCATCCTTTACATTTACAGAAGCCATTCCAACGATACCGAAGCACTCTACAGCGTTCACGCCGGCATACTGAGCAATCACATCTTCATCAATTGTGATCTGCCCTAATTCTGTCTGCATCTGTCCCTTCATATCTATACCTCCTAGCAAAGTCCACAGTCTCTTTGTAACTTAAGTCCATATTTATCAAGTCTATATATATACTATAATACTACATTCCGTCAATCATTTGTTAAGATATGAAAAAAGAGGGAATGGTTCTCTCATTCCCTCATACCCATATCCAATCATAGGAACTAAGCACGTTCAACTTTTCCGGATCTTAAACAAGAAGTACAAACATACATCTTCTTAGTTGTTCCGTTAACATTCACTCTTACATGTTTAATGTTGGACTTCCACATCTTGTTAGCTCTTCTATGAGAATGACTCACTTTAATTCCAAAATGAGCACCTTTGTCACAAATAGCGCATCTTGCCATGATAGCACCTCCTCGCGAATATACTTAAGCCAAAAGACTCATAACAAAGATATTCTATCAGAAACAAAATAGGAATGCAAGGACTTTTTCTAATTTTATTTTAGAATTAAAAACCATGTGTTACTGTTCATGCATGATATCTCTCAGTGCTAAATAAGCTATTTTGATAGCTGACCTTCCACCTG
>JAXJRI010000019.1:0-2054 GCA_036310685.1 Lachnospiraceae bacterium
GCCAAGAGCCATAGGGAAGTTCTTGATTACGGTAGATACCCAAACGGCGAAGAAATCGTATGCTGGATGCTTGATAATGATGGTCGCTATTAAGCTCATCAGTGGGCACATGATGATTACGATCATGGAGCAGCGAACTAATAAAATGAAGAAGAAGCTGTCCTTCTCTGGGTTGACAACGCGGCTTGAATAATAACTCCCTTTCTGACTGTAGTGCATAGCTGTCGCAGTCGATGCAATACCTTCAGTGTTGTTCGTTAATCATGCCGAAAAGGAAAAGAAGAACCTGATGCACTCTCGTGCAACAGGTTCTTCTCTATATCTGATTTATTATTCTACGTTTAGACTACGTTCAATAATTAGTCAAAATCTCTTGTCCATACAGAAGCCATAGCTGGGCCACCACCTACACAAAGGGAAGCGCATCCAAGCTTAGCATCCTGACGCTGCATCTCATATAACATTGTAACAATGATACGAAGTGCGGAGCATCCTACTGGATGACCAAGTGAGATTCCTGATCCGTTTAAGTTAGTCTTGTTACGGTCTACGATGTAACCATAGTCCTCTTTAAGTTTACGCTCAACACCGATGAACTGAGCAGCGAAAGCCTCGTTAACTTCCCAGTAATCGATATCCTCGAACTTAACTCCTGCCTCATCAAGAACCTTAGGGATTGCAACAGCTGGTCCAATTCCCATGTACTTAGCATCAACACCCTTGCCATCGATTGCAAGAAGTTTAGCCATAGGTTTGATTCCTAACTCTTTAGCTTTGTCAACGCTCATAACGATAACAGCAGCTGCAGCATCGTTGATACCAGAAGCGTTAGCAGCAGTTGTAACACCGTCTTTGTTGAATACAGTTCTTAACTTAGAGATAGTCTCCATGTTACATCCTTTGATCATATGCTCATCTGTATCATGAACAACGTCGCCTTTTCTTGTATGCTCTACGATAGGGATTAACTCGTCTTTGAATTTACCCTCTTCTGTAGCCTTGCAAGCACGGCTGTGGCTCAATACAGCAAGCTCATCACACTCTTCACGAGTGATGTTGTAAAGCTTAGCAACGTTATCAGCTGTACATCCCATATGTCCACCAGAAAGCTCATCATAAAGAGCATCATGAAGAAGGGAATCGTACATATCAGCTGCGCCGCCCTTAGGAATGGAACCCATTCTGTATCCCATACGAGCCTTTGGAAGAAGGAATGGAGCCTGAGTCATGTTCTCAGCACCAACAACAAGACCGATCTCTGTCTTTCCAAGCTGGATATCCTCACAAGCAATCTCAAGAGCTCTCATACCTGATGCACAGTTCTGGTTAACAACAACTGCGTTAGACTCATCGCTCATACCGATTCTCTTAGATACCTGACGTGCTGGAAGAGATCCCTGCATTCCGCCGTAAACCTGACCCATAACGATCTCGTCTACATCTGTAGGCTCGATACCTGCACGCTTGATAGCCTCTGTACCAACAGCCATAGCTAACTCTCTTGCAGAAACGTTTTTGAACTCACCGCAGAACTTTCCGATTGCGGTACGACAAGCACTTACGATTACTACGTCTTTTGTTTCCATTATAGTAGTCCTCCTAATAAATTGTTTATGATTTTACATAACGTACTGTGTAACTGTAGAATAATAAATTGGTCTGACCAATTCGTTATCTTTAAGTGTATTCTACTGTTTTTTTTATGTTAAGTCAATAACAAATTATAACTTCGTAACATATTACTAATATGACCCCTTGATATTGTACAATATATACATAATAAATTGAGAAATCATGCGATAAACTCTACAAAGAGCAAGAAAAGAGCTTGAAAGAAGGAGGAAAGAAATTCGAAATAAATTAATGGAAAAAGTTTATTTCACGGCATATTGCGGTGGAAAGTCTAAAACTGTGTTAAGAACATAACAAGAAATGTCGTTTAAATTGGTAAAGTTGAGTTTGTAGGATATAATGATTTCAAGTGTCTAATATCGTAGCGGTCATGCATGGCAATCCGTGTGTTTGACAGATAAGACGCCAGCAGATACAATAGC
>JAXJRI010000020.1:0-7093 GCA_036310685.1 Lachnospiraceae bacterium
CATTACTTTTACACTATCAAGCACAAGAAAGGCACTTGCTCATTTCCTGGAAATCAGATACACTAGGCTCAGTAATTAAGGGAGGATTTTCAATGCCATATGATAAAAATACTGACAGAGGACAGGCTCTGCCAGAAGACTATAGCGAAAAGAAGCATAAACGCCGTCACCACTACAGTGGAAAGTATCCAAGGCGGTTTGAGGACAAATATAAGGAACTCCAGCCAGAGAAATATGAAGATACGATTGAGAAAGTTATCAGCAAGGGCAACACCCCAGCTGGCATGCACATCCCAATCATGGTGGATGAGATTCTGGAAACTCTGGATATTCAGCCTGGCCAGGTCGGTCTGGACTGTACCCTGGGCTATGGAGGTCACACTTCTAAATTTTTAGAGAAACTTGATGGTAAGGGCCATCTTTACTCACTGGATGCCGACCCTATCGAGATCAAAAAGACCGAGCAGCGTCTTCGGGAGAAGGGATACGGAGAGGATATTTTCACTCCGATCAACATCAATTTTGCCTACATCGATCAGGTAGCAAAGCAATACGGACCGTTTGACTTCGTTCTTGCAGATCTTGGAGTATCCTCCATGCAGATTGATAATCCAGAGCGAGGTTTCTCCTACAAGACAGACGGGCCGCTCGATCTTCGTTTTAATCCAAAGAAGGGGGAATCTGCTGCCCAAAGACTCTCGGACTTAGATGCCAGTGAGCTTGCTGGTATGTTCTACGACAACTCTGATGAACCTTATGCGGAAGAGATTGCCAAGGCCATCAAGAAGAAGCTCTATCATAAAGAACCAATTGAGACTACCTTCGATCTTAGACAAACCATCACCGATACCTTAAAAGAACAGCCTGACCTAGCTCATGTTTCCAAAAAAGATTTCGAGGAAGCAGTGAAAAAATCCTGCGCTAGAGTCTTCCAGGCACTTCGAATCGATGTGAACTCAGAATTCGAGGTCCTTTATACCTTCTTAGATAAACTGCCAGATATCTTAAAAGAAGGAGGTAAGGCAGCGATTCTGACCTTCCATTCCGGCGAGGACCGCCTGGTGAAAAAATCCTTCAAGGAGAAGAAGAAAGCCGGTCTCTATTCTGAGATCAGCCGTGATATGATTCGCCCATCCAAAGAAGAATGCTACCGCAATCCACGGGCACACTCCACGAAGATGCGTTGGGCAATCAAGTAGAACATGACATAGTGATTCGCACCACGATAATGCGAATGAATGGTAAGAATGCGAGAGTCGCAAGGCGACGTAACATTCCGTAGTCACTTGCATGCAGAGTAAAAAACCTCCCTCTGAGAAGATGGTTCTCAGAGAGAGGTTTTTTTTATGGATTACATCTGCTTATTTTCATTTTAAAGCTGTGTCAGCACAAAAATGTCATAAATGACTTTAATAGCTTTCTCGAAGTCAGCATTGGCTACTCCGATGATAATATTCAACTCAGAAGATCCCTGATCGATCATACGGATATTGATGCGGGCGTGAGCAAGAGCTGAGAAGATTCTTGCTGCAGTTCCTCTCATGGACTTCATGCCGCGGCCTACGACCGCAATCAGAGCTAAATCTGTCTCAATCTCTACACTGTCTGGATGGGACAGACGATGAATGGAGGATACTACCATCTGCTCTTTATCTAAAAACTCATCCTCATGAACAACGATTGTCATGGTATCAATTCCAGATGGCATATGCTCAAAAGAGATCCCATTCTCCTCAAATGCCTGCAGAACTTTGCGTCCGAAACCAATCTCTGTATTCATCAGGGATTTGGAGATATCAACAGCACAGAATCCCTTCTTACCAGCAATACCAGTAATCGTATATTTGGATTTTCTTGCGGTACTCTCTACAATCCAGGTACCCTCATCGCTAGGACGGTTGGTGTTACGAATATTAATTGGAATACCGTTGGAACGTACTGGGAAGATGGCCTCCTCGTGAAGTACGCTTGCTCCCATGTAGGAAAGCTCACGGAGCTCCTGATAAGTGATGGTATGGATAGAAACTGGATCTTTGACAATTCTTGGATCCGCAACCAGGAATCCAGATACATCGGTCCAGTTCTCGTAAATGTCTACTTTGCCAGCTGCGGCAACCAGGGAACCCGTGACATCTGATCCGCCTCTGGAGAAAGTCGCAACTCTTCCGTCTTTACCTCTTCCGTAGAAACCAGGAATGACAGCACGCTCAGTCTGGGCTAGCTTTGCAGAAAGTACTTTCTTTGTCTTATAGTCGTTGAGATTACCCTCTTCATTGAAGAAGACATAATCGAATGGATCCAGGAATTCATATCCCAGATAATTAGCCATAATCTTACCATTCAGATACTCTCCACGGGAAGCGGCATAATCTTGATAAGGATCCTCTTTCAGATTACTCAAGATCTCCTCGAAATCTTCATCCAGTGAGAAATCCAGTCCAAGTCCAGAAATAATCTCATCATAACGATCTTTGATTGCCAGAATCTGAGACTCCAGATCTCCGCCATCTACAGCAATCTCATAAGCCTTCAGTAACATATCTGTTACCTTGGTGTCACCAGAGAAACGTTTGCCAGGCGCACTAGGTACTACATACACACGACTCTCGTCGGAATGAATAATGCTGCCGACTTTCTTAAACTGTGCTGCATCCGCCAGAGAACTTCCACCGAATTTCACTACTTTTTTCATAATCTTCTATGTCATCCTTTCTGTTTGATCTCAATTACACTTTCCATCTATTCCTATTTAAGGGGGTCAGGATAGACTCAAGTTGAATGATAACACATTTCTCCATTTGAAAAAACAGGAAATGTAAGTTTTTTTGCATTTTCTTGCGTACGTTAATTCAAATTTCCAATTATAGGATTGCTTTCTCTCTACAGTTTATACTTGTGTGAACTGTCCTGCATAGGTAATGCTTTGGAACCAATATCCTTCCCTTTCTCAACAAAGAATTGTCGTTGTAATCTTTCACAAAACAAGATATAGTATAAGTAGTTTATTCGGTGATTTTTCAGTATAATCGAGGCGTTATTTTTATGAATTTAGCAGAAGTTAATCTTTTATGGAAAGAATATAAAGACAAGTATAATGTAAAAGACGATGTGATGATTGATGACGTCGCATTTGACGCGCCAGAATTTGTAGAGGGCTACTTTAATATCATGGAGCTCTTAGAGGGCAAGTACATTCTGCATCTCACTAGGAATATTCATACTTACGATGATGCTTATGTCCGCTTTATCCTCTTCCATGAGTTCACTCATTTTTATGATTTTATTCATCGTCCATTCGATAAGGGGGAGAAGCTTTTCCTCTATATGAATGCTTACTCGGAGTTCCACGCTTGTAAGCTTACGCTTGCCAGAGCAATTCAGCGCTTCCAGGTTAAGCTTGTAGATGTAGATAAGCTGCAGATTCCTGGTCCTTATAAGGAGACTTCAATCCGAACTCTCTTAGAGGAGACCCTGTGGCGTGCTAAGGTTGGATTTGATTATTATGAGACTTCCCTTCAACCGACGGAATATGCCCAGGCATTCCGCATCCTCATGTATCTGTTTGGCTATCTGTCACTGTTTAAGCGTGACGAGGAACTAGTCCGCACTTCCATGAAGGTCACACATCAGGAGGATGAGAGGATTTTCCAGATGTACCAGGCTTTAAAGGATATCGACGTTGACAGAATCGTCACTCTCTTCAAGAGTATCGGCGATGATGTTGTCCTCCGCTACTTGAAGGCTATGTTCAAGAAGTACTATGGTGATATCTTAACCGAGCAGGAGATTGATTCTATCACACTGGATAATTACCAGGATATTATCTCCAGATTAGAGGACGAGGAAGAGGAAGTTGCCTTTACTTCTCTCATTACAGAGGAACTGGTAGCGGTTGCTTCTTATGCTCTTACTGGCAAGACAGGCAGAGAGAAGACCCGCAGGAAGAATAAGCGTATTTTAAACTTTAAGCATGGTTGACATATCATGACGTGGATGTCAAAAGTGACAAGGAATGTTCCGTCGCCTTGCGACTTTCACATTCCTTATAAAAGATTAAGCTAATTAATGAAGAGGGGTGGCTGAAAACAGTCACCCCTCTACTTATTGCTCAGCATGCAAGCCAACTGCCGCTGGCAGTTCAGCTTGCCATACATCAATTAAGTTCTATCACATTCCGATGATGCATGAATCATCTCTAAACTGAGACTTACTCATGAAATACGGTGTTGATCGTCTCTTTAATGATGTTGACACAGCCAACGATTCCAAGCTTGCTACTGTTTAGGCAGAGATCATAAGTCTCTGGATCTCCCCACTTAGTCAGGGAATAATAGTTATGATAAGATTCACGTTCTTTATCTTTCTTACGGATAATCCTGTCAAGCTTATCGATGTTGACACTTGGCAGATACTCTTTGTGTACTCTGCGTTTTCTAAACTCCTTGTCCGCATAAATGAATACATTGAGAACATCTGGTGTCTCTGAGAGCACATCATCTGCGCACCTTCCGACAAAGACACAGCCACCGTTCTTTGAAAGATCTAAGATCGTATGACGAATTGCAGACTGAATCTTCTGGTCTAATGGTACTCCGCCAACCTCATTCACTCCCCAAGGATCTAAAGCAATACTGTAAAGGAAGTTGGTCGACTTCTTCTCGTCAAGTCCTTTGAGAATGTCTTCTGAATATCCACTCTCCTTGCATGCTTCCTTAATCAACTGTTTATCATAGAGCGGAATGTCATATTCCTTCGCAAGTTTCTCGGCAACCTCACGTCCACCGCTGCCATACTGTCTGCTAATTGTGATGATCGTCTTCATAGTCTCCCCTCCTTACCTATCATAAATAACGATACTTTCTCAGTTTTATTATTTTTATTTTAGCACAATTCGCTAAAAAATAAAACGAATTATCAAGATATTTTGTGATAAATGTTTGTCAACAAAATGGACAGCCACTGGCAGTCCATTTTGCATGCTTGGCATAAAAAAGAAGCAGGACATAACATCCTGCTTCTTTTCTAACATAAAATCTTTTACACTCTTCTACTGAGTATTACTCATGAATAACTCTGGCAATCATACGATATGCAATATTAACAACATCTTCTGACCATCCGCCAGTTGTACAGTACTTCTTATTGACATCAGAGACTGTCAGTCCATTATAGAAACGTCCGCCTGGTGTCAGATAGTTCTCTTTCAGATAATTAGAAGTAGTTTCAATGTTAACAGCGCCTGCCGGTGCATTAATACCTTCTGCGGAGGAAGAGTATACTCCAAAACCTGTATAATTATGATCCTGAATTGCTCGACGGCTTCTGCCCCAGTTACTCTCATGAGCTGCGATTCCCATCAGGAATAAAGCATTAATATGATCTCTCTGCTCACACTGGTAGAAAGTATCTGCAAGGTCTTCCATGTAAGTTCCCTTCAGAATCGTCTTAATCTCTTCTGCTGTCAGGTTGCTGACCTCTGTGACATCATTCGGATTAAAGACTCTCTCTGCCTTTAACTTCTTCTTCTGAGCTCTCAGTTCTTTCAGTGCTTCCTTGTGCTCTTCGATCGTCTTATTGCAGTTGTCAATCTGAAGCTGCAGCTCCTGCTGTGGAGTCACCGCGGTCTGATCCTGTTCTGCAATCTCGTTCTCCATAGGATCTGCCTGCATAACCATCTGAGACTGCATCTGGTTATTATACTCATCAAGCTGTTCCTGTGTATCACGGATAGCCTCCTTGTGAGTACGAATCTCACGATTGAGGGCAATAATCTGATCATCTAAGAAGATTGAGGTTCCTTTTACAACCTGTGTAGGCATCTGATAAGATACTGCTGGAAGTTCTGGATTACCTCCGTCAACCATCTGAGTGTAGTCTTCTGTAACATCCAGTCCACTCTTATCCCAGTCCTGTTCAGTCTTATGAGTTCCATCTTTCTTATATCCGTAATGAGCGACCTTCTCCTGGTTCTTCTTGGTATCCCTGCTCTTACGCTTCTTGTTCTCAGCCTCATTGGCCTTCTTAATCGCAGACTTTGAACCATCTACACTGATACCGCTCTCTTTTGTGCTTGTCTTAGAGGTGTCAGTATCCGTCTTGTCCTCTGTTGTCGGTACAGTTGCTTGTGTGGAATCCTGATTGCTTTCCGTAGGTTTCTCAGCCTCTGTGCTCTCAGTCGTATCCTCTTCAGTTGATTCGGACGTGTCTGTTCCTTCTTCGCTAGTCTGATCACTCTCAGTGCCTGACTGATCTGTCTCAGTGTCAGATCCAGTTCCTTCTGACTCTTCTGTCGGATCACTTGATGACTCCGTCGTATCTGAAGTCTCTTTAGTCTTCTGAGTATCACTCTCGCTATTCTGATCATTTGAAGAATCCTTTGAATGGTCTGTCTCTGAAGTTTTTGAACTTTCCGTCTTCTTATCCTTACTGACTACAGCTGTATCCGAAGTATTCTGAGAATCTGTCTCCTCCACACCAACCTTCGTATCCGCACTTACTGTGGAGAGTTTGGCACCAGAACATGTAATACCAGCGACCATTGTAGCCGCCAGAAGGACTGCTGTCATTCTAGTTCTTCTCATACGATGTTTCTCCTCCTACTCCATTCCATCCTATCATGTCGCATACTTCTCACTCTTTCGCGATTGTCACTGCTGAAGGCACCCATCTTGGGTATATCCATCAGCATGAATCCTTAGATCTTTCACAATCGTTTATTTTAGGAATCTTCTCTGATCACAAATAATCTTTATCTTCCTATGATAAACTTTTCTATACACCACATATTGTGGTACATCAATAATTGCTAATAAACCTATGGTATTATTATATACTATTTCCAGTCATTTGTAACCCGTTAATTTGTATAAATTAATGACTCTTAGTCATTATACCACAAATTTACCTGGTATGAATCAAAACTTTTACATTTCGATAGTAATCTTGCCTTCTAGGTCCACATTTACTAAGGCTCGGGCGTTTGACAGTTTTAAAGTAACACACATCTCAGAGAGGCGCTACACGCCTTCTTTTTTTTGTCAATTTTTGAATTTATACTTGCACGTTACTTATAGATACTGTATACTAGAAGGAG
>JAXJRI010000021.1:0-18306 GCA_036310685.1 Lachnospiraceae bacterium
TAACCAGATTCTTTCAAAGAAAATACTGGTCCAGCGACTGGGATATCCATCCCTGCTGAACCAGTATCTAGAAGTGCGTGAAAACTTATGAACCGCCGTATACCGAACGGTACGTACGGTGGTGTGGAAGGTGGGGTAATGCCTCCTATCCGATAATGCACGGTTAATGGCTCAATGCTTTAAAATAGAATAATTCTGATACATTAAGAGCGGATCCATCTTCTAAGTTCTCCTGTTTTACCCAGTCTCCGTAGGAGCATGTTCTTCGCTTTGGAAGATAGTGGGAATCTAGGAGAAGGAACTTGTTATTCTTCTTATTGTAATCGACGATTGCAAGATAATGACCTTCGACATGGGCAATAGCAACCTCGCCCTTTTTCAGTCTGCGTTTGAGTTCATCTAGACTTTCACCTGTACCGTCAAAGGTAAATCCATATTTGTCACCAAACTGGTAGGCAGCATTCTCGAATACTTCATTGGAGGTACCATTGTCTAAGATTCGATAGCCTCTCTTGACCGCGAATCTACCAATTTCCAGAGGATCAATATACTGTCCGTTTAAAGCATAGACAGCGTTGACACTGGCTAAGACACCGCAGGCACTGGTACAGTAAAGATTGGATTCTGGATTGTCATTCTTTCCAGGTCCGTAATATTTTCCACCCCAGTCAGGATCAAACTGAGTGAAGTCCCTGAGAACGGATTTATCAATCGCCTTTCCATCTCGAACAAAACGCCAAGTGTATGAACTATCTGCAACAAAGCCCGGAAGTCCGTCCTTAGTTGTTCCGAAATATCGATTCGTCACAGAATCCTGAATGGTGTAGTCATCACCAGTTCTGGATATCTGGAAAAGACCAGCATCCTCTGCATCTCCCCAGAGAAGATTGGTATCCTGACCTGAGAAAATGCGGTCCGCGAGGAGATAGCGGTTGGTATCTGTCCTCTTGATACGGTAGCTTCCGCCGGAAACATACTCTAACTGGAAAGAGTACTGAGAAAGGCTGTCCGTCATGGCTTCTGCTGTACTCTCTAAACTTGGGTCCATCAGGTCATCCATCTTAGCTTGAACCTGGCTTACCGTATAAGTACCGTTCGCCATCACCTGCTTCTCAGAGCCATCATAGATCAGGCAGTTCTCACGGAAAGATCCTTCCGTAATCCATCCAGTCTGAGTTCCGTCTTTCTTTGTATAATATTCGATCTCATACCAACTGCTGCCCTGATAGGTGACATCGAAGCCGGTATATTTTTTTAATGTCTTCTTTAAATTATAACCATCACTGTCTTCATAGACTGGAAGTTCTTGGCGGGCGATAGCATAAATCTCCTCCGTTCGTCTAGGATATCCATGCTGAAATGCCTTGACATTGCAGTTCGGAAGAGCAATCATCAAGCCAGCCAAAACTGTGAGGCTCAGTAATGCTTTTTTCAAAAGTGAATCCTCCCTCTTTTTTACAATTCATTATTGTATTATATCATAAAAGTTACAAGACTGAAATATAAATTTAACACTAATGTAAAATCTGAACTTGTTACTGTTCATGCATTATATTAATACGGCTCAGGTGGAAGGCCAGCTATCAAAATAGCTTATTTAACACTGAGAGATAACATGCATGAACGGTAACCGGAACTTATGTACAGAATAAAAAACATAGGTGATTGGCCTTGTGGCATTTCTTACAATATGATAAAATTCTTCAATACATTGCGAACGGAAACATTATAACTCAAACAGATTCGGCAGTCGTTGACGATTTTCTTACGATTTTCAAGTCAGATTGAGGACACAGGAGAAAAGATATGACATTACTAGATATATTCTTAATCGGAGTGGGTCTTTCCATGGATGCTTTTGCGGTTTCTATCTGTAAGGGTTTGTCCATGCGCCGTCTTAGCAGAAGGAACATGATCATTACTGGTCTATACTTTGGAGGATTTCAGTTCCTGATGCCGTTAATCGGTTATTATATGGGATTTCGCTTCGCCTCGGCAGTTCATAAATATGCCAACGGGATCTCTTTTATGTTGCTTTTCCTGATTGGAATTAATATGATTAGGGAGTCCTTCCATGAAGAAGACGTCAATGATAGATTTGACATGATGACGATGATTCCACTGGCGATTGCAACAAGCATAGATGCCCTTGCGGTCGGTGTCAGCTTTGCCATGCTGGAGGTTAGGATCCTGCCTTCCTCCCTTTTGATTGGTGTTACAACTTTCGTTCTCTCCTGTATTGGAGTGGTCATCGGCAATTTTTTTGGAAGCAGATATCAGGCGAAAGCGGAGCGTGTAGGAGGAGTCATTCTGATTGTGATAGGACTTAGGATTATTCTTATGTAATTTAAGATATTAATTAGATACTAACTAGCCCTCTATGGTATAATACCCAAGAGGGCTTTTTCTGTGGTTTTATATCTATAGGAAAGCTCTGGTTACAGGAGACTGTATCAGATAAGGAAGGTGAAGTTTATGTATTTTTGGAAATTAGATGAGGAGACGATCCGCTGTCTATTAGATAAGCAGGAGATTGACGATATGGGTTATGATCTGAGATCTCTGGCAGTTGATGAAGTGGCTATGCAGGATTTCATCAACCAGATTGTGGTGGATTCCAGAAAATACATTAACTGGAATACTGACAATGGAGTGCAGACTTATGCGGCGAGGGAGCTGACAGGAGACCAGTATGTTCTTACCATCAGCTGTACCTTGAAAGAGGATGCGATTAACCGGGATGTCGATCAGATTGATCGGATGACAGATGCCTTAAATGGAAAAGTCTCAAAGGATAGGCTGGAGGAGATTCGTAAGCTTACTGGTCAGGAGAAGGAGGAAGCATTTAACGAACTCGCCAAGGATTTATATAATGTGGTCAATGGTAGATTCGATGAGGGAGATCAGGAAGACGATGAGATAGAGTGGGCCTCTACTGATGGAAGGGGATCTGCAAACTCTAAGAGAGGTGGAAAGCAGGAAGGGAAGACAGCCAAGGGTAAGAAGGTCTCTTATTCTTCTACGGTGAAGAATGAGGTCAAGGAGACTCTGCCCCCACAGAAGCTGATTTTTCACGATTTTGATACCCTGCAGAATTTTTGCCATATGCTGACCACAGACCAGATGTTTGAGGCTGACCTATTCCGAATGGAAGATGAATTTATCTTATTGGTCAGTTTCGACCGTATTGTCAGTAAAGTTCATGCATTAGCATTTATGATGCTTGCCAGTGAGTTTGGCGCAGAGAGTGCCACTGGGCGCTATGATGCTGCTTATCTGGGTGAGCATGGAGATCTCATGGTCCGGGGTACCGCACTCATGGATTTACGAGTACTTTAGATGAGAACGCAGGAGAGATGAGGCTGTCAGGGACCACATCGTCCTGCGCTTCCTATGAATAAAGGAGAATCAGATGGAATTATCAGAAGTGAGGAAGAATATCGATCAGGTGGACAGCCAGATTCGAAAATTGTTCATACAGAGGATGTCTCTGGCTGAGCAGGTTGCGCAGGTGAAGGCTCAGACTGAGGACGATATTTATAAGCCTGACAGGGAAGCTGCCATTATTGAGAAGCATCTATCAGGAATGAATCCAAAACTGACTAGAGAATATACAGCGCTGGTTAAGCGTATTATGGAGGTCAGCCGAAAGTATCAGTATGGAAGAACTCTGGAGCTGAGGGATTGTTTCCCATATGCTTATGAACATACCAAAAAAGAGATTTCCCATCCAGCGATGTTAAAAGAGGAGATCTATCTTAATCGAGACCATGACCAGAAAGCTATCTATGCGGCTGACTCTTATGAGGAGATTGGAGACCGCATCAAGCAAGGACTGTCTGATGCAGGAATTGGTGTGATTGAGGAGATTGCAGTAGGTGCCAGTGATGCTCTCAATGATGTATTAGTCAAGGATCATTTCTATATTAATCAGGCTTTTATCAGCGAGCGTAAGGGGATTCGAAGAAAGGTGGTTACCTTCACAGATACCCTGGCAGTGGATTCCAAAGACAATCGATTGAAATTGATGTTTGAATGCAAGAACCACGATGGAAGTCTGGCCAGCATCCTGTCTATGATCGCTGATTATGGTGTTAATCTGACAGAGATTCACTCCAGCCCATTTAAGACGGAAGATAGTTGGAATTATCGTTTCTACGTTGAGCTGCTGGCTAACTTAGATCAGAAAGAGACCAGAGCACTGGTCTTCCAGCTTGCCTCAGAGACAGAGCGTTTATATATTTTAGGAAGTTATTATTGCGAAGGCGATATCTAAAAAGATATCTTTAGAAAGTGAGGATAAAGATGAAGTTTTACGAAGAGAGCAATTTTGACAGAGCACGTTATGAGGACCTTTTAAATCGGATTGAACATGATGATCGCGATGCGACCAACTATGAGGAGATGCTCAAATTTTTATTTCCATATCTCTTAAGAAATGAACAGTTTGAGGACCGAGAGAATCTGTTTGCTCAATACAAACATTTCAATCAAGATCAGTGTGATAAATGTTATATCCATATCCCACATGACATTCCTTATCTTGGGATTGCTTACGCAAGACAGTCTATCGCAGACCTTCTTTCCGGAGATCTGGGACATGGACTTATGCAATTAAAGAAGATTGGAAACAAGGCCTTAGGAGACGAAGATCACGAAGGCAAGAAGGTTATGCATAATGGAGAGACCTTCTATCCAACCAATAGACATTTTCTTGTATATAACTATGTCAAGGTTCTCAAGAGACTGGGCGAGACCAAGGCTTTAGACTGGATGCATGAGTACTTCCATGAGGCACTGACTAGAACAGGTGACGAGGAGCATGATACCTTAATGACACACCAGGTAGTTGTTCGTAAGCATGTAGTCTACTATCCAACCTTCTACCAGGTATGTCAGATGGAAGGACGCAAGAATGACTTCTATCTCTACTACCGCACCTTAGACTGCGTCACAATCGACAGAGTATTCCGTACCTACCCGGATAAAGAGAAGATTGAAGAGAGTCTTCACACATTTTTCAAGAACGAAGAGTATGATGACTAAGTAGTCAAACACTCATCATTCGCTTAAAGCTGGCTTTCAGGCGGATGATGAGCTTTTGCACGTCCCAACATGAGCATGTAGTGCGTTAGCATAGGAATGCGAATGTATATGATTTGAAAAATACGAGGGGGCATCGATATGGATAAATTAAAGATTCTTGTGGTAGACGATGAGAGCAGAATGAGAAAGCTCGTAAGAGATTTCTTAAAGAGAAAGGGTTATGAGATTGTTGAGGCAGCAGACGGTGAGGAAGCGCTTGACATCTTCTACGAAGATAAGGATTTAAGTCTGATCATCTGTGATGTTATGATGCCGAAGATGAATGGTTTTGATGTGGTCAAAGAGATTCGCAGAAACAGTGATATCCCGATTATCATGCTGACTGCCAAGGGAGATGAGGGAAGTGAGCTTAATGGTTTCGATTTGGGAGTGGATGAGTACATTTCAAAACCGTTCTCTCCGAAAGTATTAGTTGCTCGTGTGGAAGCAATTCTTCGAAGAAGTAATACGATTGCTTCTGGTGAGACTTTAAGTGCAGATGGCATTGAAGTGGATATTGCTGCCCATGAAGTGAAGATTGACGGTAAGGAGATCAACTTAAGCTTCAAGGAGTTTGAGCTTCTCACTTACTTTATGAATAATCAGGGTATGGCACTCTCCAGAGAGAAGATTCTGAATAATGTCTGGAATTATGATTATTTTGGAGATGCCAGAACGATTGATACTCATGTCAAGAAACTGAGGAATAAACTTGGAGACAAGGGTAAGGATATTAAAACTATCTGGGGCATGGGTTATAAGTTTGAGCCAGAAGCCTGAGATTGTTAGAGGAATGAGTAATGTTTAAAGATATGAAGATAGGCAAGAAGCTGACCTTAGTCATGGTGCTGATTATTGCTGGTGTCATATGCCTTACTTTGATTTTTAACACTCTGTTTGCAATCAGATTCCACGGCTTGATGGAGAGAAAACACCTGCGGGTAAGATATGAGAAGGTGGAAAAAGCATTAAGCTATGACGATGCAGACAAACAGCAGGAAGCCATTCGGAGGGAATTAACGGAGCAGCAGTCCAGTACAAATATTCAGACGGTTATCATTCCTGTCAGCCTTCAGTCGAAACTTGGAGTCTGTACCAATGTCATTCCAGGAACCGATTTTGTTAAGGAATCTATTCGCCAATTGGTGATTATCCGTGATGATCTTCTGGCTGGCTCTGTGGAGAATGGAAATGATACCAGTGAAGGCAGCACTTCCGAGAAGGACGGCAATGCTTTTGGTAAAAAGTTCGGGAGATTCCCATGGTCTGATAACAATGATAACACGACGGAGATTCTAAGAACAAAGGGATCTTACCTGACCACTTATCAATCGGATTCCGGTGATGTGCGCTACCTTTGTCTGATTGGATATGCCAATCATAGCTATCTTGTTATGATGACTAGCTCAATATCGAATATTCAGGCTAGTGCCAGAGTTGCCAATAAGCTCATCATAATCATTGGACTGGGTGCAATCCTCTTAGCATGTATTCTGATCTCATATTTCGCTAGCCGTTTTACCAGACCGATTAAAGATATGGCTGCAGTGGCAGAGAAGATGGCTAATCAGGATTTTGATGTGAAGGTCCGTGTGGAGAGTCATGATGAGATCGGAGAACTCGGACATGCTATGAATGAGATGTCAGAGAAGTTGGAGATGGCAATCTCGGAACTGAAGAAAGCTAACTTAGAATTGGAAGCTGATATCAAGGATAAGATTGAGATTGATGACATGAGAAAAGAGTTTATCTCCCATGTCTCTCATGAGCTGAAAACACCAATCGCTCTGATTCAGGGTTATGCAGAGGGCCTGACAGACGGAGTCGCAGATGACCCGGAGAGCATCGCTTTCTACTGTGACGTCATTATGGATGAAGCCAATAAGATGAATACGATGGTAAGAAAGCTTCTGAATCTCACGCAGATTGAGTTTGGCAAGAATCAGGTAGAGATTGAACGCTTTGATATCTATCAGCTCATTCAGAATAAGATTGATGCTTCTCAGATTATGTTTGCCAAGAAGAATAACACGGTAATCTTCCAGGAGAAAGGTCCAAGAAATGTCTGGGCAGATGAATTTATGATTGAGGAAGTATTCAGTAATTATTTTTCCAATGCATTAAATCATGTCTACCAGGATGGTAAAATCAGGATTTATTTTGAAAACCTAGGAGATGATCTGAGAGTTCATGTCTATAATGATGGAGATCATATTCCGGAAGAGGATTTAGATAAGCTGTGGATCAAGTTCTATAAAGTGGATAAAGCCCGCACCAGAGAGTACGGTGGCAGTGGAATCGGACTATCGATTGTTGCAGCGACTATGAAAGCTCATGGCAAAGCCTACGGTGTCAACAACGTAGATGGCGGAGTTGATTTCTACTTTGATCTTGATTGTAAGGGATGAACAAGCTGAACGGTCACTGGCAGTTCACTTGCATGCACGGCAAAAAGGACTCAGGAGATGAAACTACTTTATCTCCTGAGCCTTTTTTATGTCGATTGGATATTACGATGTGGGTGCCAAAGGTGACTATGGATTGTTCCGTCGCTTTGAGACTTACTGGGTCCTGCCCTTCATCCGCATTTTCTTGGTGCTAATCACCACTTCTTATATTTAAAATGATAGATATAGGAATTAGTCCTCATACAGAGGGAAGCTTCCGCTCTCTTCCTCATTAAATACGTAGTATACAGCATTCTCCTCTGGCTTTACATACAGATCTAAATTCTTTAAATCTTTAACCTTGCGGTCTTTGTTGCCGGCATCTACCCAAACTTTTTTTGCATTGGCGATAACCTGCTTACTCTCAATCTGTTTACCCTGGTACTCTACGTTAAAAGTGGACTTCATGAATCTTCTCCTTTCATTACTTGATTTAACTTTTCTTGTGTAATGGTTCCAGTTTTTCTGTAACACATTGTATTAATAGTACAATAGATTATTTTTAAAATCAATAATTTTTTCACTTAATAAAATCAATTAAAAAGGCATTTCCTTGCAAAATGCAGCATTTTCTCTTATACTATTCATGTTTGGACTTTTATGCCCTAAAGAGATTAATACCATAAATATGGGAAAGGAATAGATATGATAGCAATTATTGATTATGATGCCGGTAATATCAAGAGTGTTGAGAAGGCGATGCAATACCTGGGTCAGGATGTGAAGATCACCAGAGATAAGGATGAGATTCTTGCCAGTGACCACGTAATTCTTCCAGGTGTCGGTGCTTTCGGAGATGCTATGGGCAAGATTAGAGATTACGGTCTTGAGTCGGTGATTCACGATGTCGTAGATCGGGGCACTCCTTTTTTAGGAATCTGTCTGGGACTTCAGCTTATGTTTGAGAGCAGTGATGAGACACCAGGGGTTAGTGGTCTTGGCCTGCTGCCTGGAAAGATTTTAAGAATCCCTGATAAGGAGGGATTAAAGATTCCGCACATGGGATGGAATTCCTTAAAGATTCGTCAGGAAGCCAAACTTTTCAAAGGTGTGAAAGATGGATCTTACGTATACTTTGTTCATTCTTACTATCTGAAGGCTGCCAACGAGAGTGATGTCGCTGCGACTACAGAGTATTCTGTTAAGATTGATGCTTCCGTTGAGCACAATAACATCTTTGCCTGCCAGTTCCATCCGGAAAAGAGCAGTGCGGTTGGGTTAAAGATTTTAAAGAACTTTGTCGAATTATAAGAGGTAGACTTAAGGAGTAGAGACATGTTTACGAAGAGAATCATCCCGTGCCTGGATGTCAATAACGGGCGCGTTGTAAAGGGAGTTAATTTTGTCAATCTGATTGATGCCGGAGATCCTGTAGAGATTGCGGCAGCGTATGATAAAGCAGGAGCTGATGAAGTCGTTTTTCTGGATATCACGGCTTCTTCTGACCACCGTAAGACGGTCACTGATATGGTTCGCCGTGTGGCAGAGAGAGTGTTCATTCCTTTCACTGTTGGTGGTGGAATCCGTACCGTAGAGGATTTCAGAGATATCCTGCGAGAGGGTGCAGATAAGGTATCTGTGAATTCCGCAGCAATCATGCGTCCAGAACTTATTAGTGAGGCCGCTGAGAAGTTTGGAAGCCAGTGTGTTGTGGTTGCCATTGACGCCAAGAGAAGAGGAGACGGCGGTTGGAATATCTTTAAAAATGGCGGAAGAGTTGACATGAAGATCGATGCAGTTGAATGGGCTATGAGGGCGGAAAAGCTTGGTGCTGGAGAGATTCTTCTTACCAGTATGGACTGTGATGGCACAAAAGCTGGATATGATATCGAGCTGACGAGAACTATCTCAGAGAATGTTAAGATTCCAGTCATTGCATCTGGTGGAGCTGGAACGAAAGAGCATTTCCTGGATGCTTTTGATAAGGGTAAGGCAGATGCTGCTCTGGCAGCTTCACTGTTCCATTTTAAGGAGCTTGAGATTATGGATCTCAAACACTATCTGAGTGATCATGGAATTCCAATGAGAATGCAGTAATGTGGGAAGTGCAAAGCGGCGTAACATTCTGTAGTCACTTTTTAACATCCACATCGTTAATATTAGAGATAGATATACAAAAAGAGCTGGGAACCTATTGATAAGTTCCCAGCTCTTTTCAGGTGCGCTTATGCATCCTGTTCTTTTTTCATATCCTTTTTGGCTGCTTCTTCCCTAGCCAGATTCTTCTGTGCCGTGGAGAGCATCAGCTTAATACGGTTGATCTGGTTAACCTCAGAGGCACCTGGATCATAATCAATTGCGGCGATGTTACTGTCAGGATACTGACGACGGAGTTCCTTGATAACTCCCTTTCCAACAACATGGTTTGGCAGGCAGGCAAACGGCTGCGTGCAGACGATGTTCTTGGCGCCACCGTGAATCAGCTCTACCATCTCACCAGTTAAGAACCATCCCTCACCAGTCTGGTTTCCGAGGGAAACGATAGGGCTGGCATACTGGGCTAAGGTCTGAATGTGAGGTGGAGCGTCGAAACGCTTACTGTTCTGCAGTGCTTTTCTTAAGAAGGCACGGTATCTCTCAATCAGGCTGATTCCCAGGTCACAGAATCTTGCGGTCCAGGATGACTTCCCGAGATAGTCCGCCTTAAAGTTAGCATTGTAGAAGCTGTAGAAGATGAAGTCTAAAAGGTCTGGCATTACTGCCTCAGCTCCCTCTTTCTCCAAGAGCTCAACCAAGTGGTTATTGGCATCTGGGAGGAACTTAACTAAGATCTCTCCGACAATACCGACCCTAGGCTTTCTCATGCCTTCATGGATTGGAAGACGGTCGAAGTCACGAATGATACCCTTAATATTCTTTCGGAAGGTCATATAATTCTCACCCTTGGAAAGAGAATGGATGACACGTTTCTTCCATACCTGATATAAGTTGTTGGCAGAACCTTTCACCTTCTCATAAGGACGAACTCGGTAGAGACATCTCATAAAGACATCTCCATACATGACAGCCTGCATAATTCCGATCAGGATTGCAGGAGTCACTTTGAATCCCTCATTCTTCTCCAGTCCCTGGAAGCTTAAGCCAATGACAGGAACGTTACCATATCCTGCTTTGCGCAAAGCTCTTCGAATAAATCCGATATAGTTTGTCGCACGACATCCACCACCTGTCTGTGAGATGATAACTGCAGTGTGGTCAAGGTCATACTCTCCTGACTGCAGTGCGGTCATAATCTGTCCGACGACAATGATAGAAGGATAGCAGGCATCATTGTTTACGTAGCGAAGACCAGTATTGACCGCCTTCTTGCCCATCTGTGGAAGGACATGTACGTTGTAGCCGTGACGGCGAAGCACTGGCTCGAAAAGATCAAAGTGAATAGGAGACATCTGAGGAATCAGAATATCATATTTCTCCTTCTTCATCTCCTTGGTAAATTCAACTTTCTTGATGCTTGCTGGCTCAATTTCTGGCTCTACATGTTTACGGTTTCTGATACGAACTGCCGCAATCAGTGAGCGGACACGAATTCTAGCCGCTCCTAAGTTATTAACCTCGTCAATCTTTAATACCGTGTAGATTCTTCCAGATCTTGTCAGGATATCATTGACCTGATCGGTGGTGACAGCGTCTAAGCCGCATCCGAAGGAATTCAGCTGAATGACCTCAAGCTGTTTGTTCTTTTTAGCATAGTTGGCGGCACCATACAATCTGGAATGATACATCCACTGGTCAGAGACAATCAGAGGACGCTCTACATTGCCTAAGTGAGCGATGGAATCCTCCGTGAGAACTGCGATGTCGTAGGAAGAGATCAGCTCTGGAATACCATGATTGATCTCAGGGTCAATGTGGTATGGACGTCCGCAGAGGACGATTCCCATCTTACCTGTCTCAGCAAGATACTCCAAGACTTCCTCACCCTTATCACGCATATCCTGATGATAGTGATCTGCTTCCTGATAAGCGGCATCTACAGCTGCATTGATCTCGTCCTCAGTCACATCGAAATGCTTACTCATCTCAGAATACAGACGCTCTTTGAGGGCTTCTGGATTATCTAAAGCGAGGAACGGATTTATGAAGTTAATCTCCGGATCACGGAGCTCCTCCATGTTGTTCTTGATGTTCTCAGCATAGGAAGTAACGATAGGGCAGTTGTAATGGTTGTTAGCACCCTTGGTCTCGTCTATCTCATAAGGTATACAAGGATAGAATATGTTCTTTAATCCCTTCTTTAAGAGCCACATAACGTGACCGTGTGAGATCTTAGCTGGGTAGCACTCAGTATCACTAGGAATAGACTCAATTCCAAGCTCATAGATCTTACGACTTGATCTCGGGGAGAGAATAACACGGAACTTCAGCTGAGTGAAGAATGTGTGCCAGAATGGATAATTCTCATAGAGATTCAGTACTCTAGGAATACCAATCTCACCACGAACTGCCTCTTCCTTTGGAAGAGATTTATATCCAAATACTCGTTTATACTTATATTCATAAAGGTTTGGAGCCTTGTCTTTTTTCGGCTTCGTGATTCCTAAGCCACGTTCACAGCGGTTTCCAGAGATAAACTGTCTTCCTCCGCCGAAATCATTGACTGTGAGCAGACAATGGTTATTACAATGCTGGCATCTTCTCATGCCAGTCTCATAATTAAGATTGATAATCTCATCGAGTGAGAGCATCTTACTAGGCCCTGTCTCTTCCTCACGCTCTCTGGCAATCAGGGCAGCACCGAATGCTCCCATGATACCTGCGATGTCCGGACGGACAGCGTGACAGCCCGAGATACGCTCAAAGGCACGGAGAACAGCATCATTATAGAAGGTACCACCCTGAACGACAATCTTCTTACCTAGCTGCTTTGGATCGGTCAGCTTGATTACCTTTAAGATCGCGTTGCGGATAACAGAGTAAGCAAGACCTGCTGAGATATCTGCAACAGTAGCTCCTTCCTTCTGTGCCTGCTTTACACGGGAATTCATGAAAACAGTGCATCTAGATCCCAGATCGATAGGGCTCTTGGCAAAGAGAGCAATCTTTGCGAAGTCTTCCACTTTATAGCCTAAACTCTTTGCAAAGGTCTCAATGAAAGAACCACATCCGGAAGAGCAGGCCTCATTTAACATGATATCGTCGACAGCACCGTTGCGGATCTTGATACATTTCATATCCTGTCCGCCAATATCTAAGATACAGTCCACATCTGGCTCAAAGAAAGCTGCTGCTGTGTAATGAGCGATAGTCTCAACTTCACCGTGATCTAGGTTGAATGCGGATTTTAAGAGGGCCTCGCCATATCCGGTAGAACATCCTCCAGCAATCACACAATCCTTTGGAAGCAGTTCCTTTAATTCTTTGATAGAGCGGATGGCTGTCTTGACTGGGCTTCCCTGGTTGTTTGAGTAGAAACGATAGAGCAGCTGGCCGTGCTCTCCGATCAAGGCAAGCTTGGTGGTAGTTGATCCGGCATCAATTCCCAGATAAACCTTGCCATGATAAGAAGCTAAATCACCCTTTCTTACCTTGAAGCGATTATGGTCAGCGATAAAATTATCATATTCCAGCTGATCCTTAAAGAGAGGCTCCATACGTCCAACCTCAGCCTTTAACTTGATGTCAGACTCGAAGGCTTTTAAGAGCTCATCCATGGAGAACTCTACCTTTTCATCCGCATTAAGGGCAGCACCGGTGGCTGCGAAAAGATGAGAGTTTGGAGGATCAATGGTGTGCTCCTCGTCAAGATTTAAGGTGCGGATAAAGCACTGCTTTAACTCTGTAAGGAAATGCAGTGGGCCACCTAAGAAGGCCACGTATCCTTTGATAGGTTTTCCGCAGGCAAGGCCAGAGATGGTCTGATTGACAACAGCCTGAAAGATGGAGACAGCCAGGTTAGCCTTGGTAGCTCCCTCATTGATCAGAGGCTGAATATCTGTCTTTGCAAATACACCGCATCTGGCGGCGATTGGGTAGATGGTGTCATAATCTTTCGCATATTCATTGAGCCCAGCGGCATCGGTCTGTAATAAACTTGCCATCTGGTCGATGAAAGATCCGGTTCCGCCGGCGCAGACACCATTCATACGCTGCTCGATACCGTTGGTAAGATAGATGATCTTGGCATCCTCTCCACCGAGCTCGATGGCAACGTCCGTCTTAGGCTCGTAATCCTGCAGGGCATCTGTCACACAGACAACCTCCTGACAGAATGGAATATGAAGATACTCGGAGATCGCCATTCCACCGGAACCAGTTACGGTCGGATGGATGGGAAGATTTCCAAGCTTATCCTTCGCTTCCACGAGCAGATCTTTTAAAGTCTCCTTGATATTGGCGAAATGTCTCTTGTAATCAGCGAAAAGCAGTTTATGCTTCTCATCGATTACCGCAACCTTGACGGTTGTGGAACCAATATCAATTCCTAAAGAATATCTCATAATGTTTCTATTACTCCTTTGTAAATACTATCTTGGATTAAGAATAGTAAATGTCTTACAACATAAAGTTTATCTTTAAACTAATTTATATTGTGCACAAACTATTATATACGAACCATCCTCAAAATACAAGCAGTAGTCATTTGACATGTAACTTACCATATGAACATCCCCACTTGTAAGCAAGCTTATGTGGGATGGTGAGTTTTGACACTGTATTCATCATAATATTATAATATGCTTTGTCAAGTGCACTCTGTGGTTTCTGCCACACTTTTGGAAATAGCTCTTGACCTCCAATAATTCATTATCATATAATAAAATTGCTGTGAAAAATGATAGATAATTTGAAATGATAGCCTTTTCGGTGTCGAATAAGGCTTTCAGGCACAGTGATTTTTTTAGGTGGAGGATTCCCTATGAAAAGAATTTTTAAGACAGCGGAGGATATGACTTTACAGAAGGTTTCCGCATTTGAGCCAGGTACTTGGATTGCTCTGACGAATCCCACTACCGCAGAGATGCGGGAGATTGCTGATAGATATGAGATAGATATGGATGATATCCGAAGCCCTCTGGATGAAGAGGAGAGGTCTCGTATTCAGGTTGAGGATGACTACACATTAATTATCCTTGATATCCCTACTACAGAAGAGCATCACGGTAAAGAGAGCTTTTACACGATTCCTATGGGAATCATTTTCTTAGATGATGTGATTGTTACAATCTGTCTGGAAGATTCTCCAATCCTAACTGCATTTATGGATGGACGTGTGAGAAGTTTTCAGACACAGAAGAAGACAAGATTTATCTACCAGATTCTGTATCGCAACGCGACTCTGTTCCTGCAGTATCTGCGTATTATTGATAAGAAGAGCGATGTCATTGAGAAGAAGATGCAGATTTCTCAGCGTAATCAGGAGCTTTTGGAGCTGTATGAACTTGAGAAATCCCTGGTATATTTCTCCACATCCTTGCGAGGCAATGAGATCGTGTTAGAGCGTCTGATGCGCAATACATCGATTCCTCGATATGAGGAAGATGAAGACCTTCTTGAGGATGTTATCATCGAGAATAAGCAGGCCATTGAGATGGCTAAGATTTACAGCGATATCCTTGCAGGCACTATGGATACTTTTGCCTCTATTATATCGAATAATCTGAACATCGTCATGAAAGTCCTATCGGTCATCACTATTGTGCTGACGGTTCCGACCATTATCAGTTCTGCTTTTGGAATGAATCTAAAGGGAATTCCACTTGCCCATAATCCGAATGGATTTTGGCTGATCTGCCTGCTTTCATTAATTATCACACTGGTAATCTGGCTGATCATTACCAAGACAAAGGTCTTGAAATAAGGATAGCAAGTAGATGCTGACGTCTTTAGAAGGGAGTCGAATTAACGATTGAACTGGTTATCGAAATTAGAGCGTAAGTTTGGCAAGTACGCGATCCGCAACCTGCCACTCTATATTGTAATATTATATGTAATTGGTGCTGTACTTGATATAATGGGAAGAACCCGCGGGGTGAATATCTATGCATCCTTCTTAAGTCTGAATCCTTATATGGTCCTTCATGGACAGGTATTCAGGCTTTTAACTTTCTTGATGGCAGCTCCGACCACAAGCTTAATCTTCTTGATTTTTGTGCTCTTGTTCTATTATTCCATCGCACAGTCACTGGTTAACGTCTGGGGTGCATTTCGATTTAATATGTACATGTTGGTTGGAGTTCTCGGTACGATAGCAGGTGCTTTCATCATGTATGCAATCACTAAGAATCCTTATATTTACATGGACACCTACTACTTAAATCTGTCTATGTTTCTGGCTTATGCAGCAATTTTTCCAGATATGAGGGTTTATCTCTACGGAATTATCCCGATTAGAGTGAGATATCTTGCCTACTTAGATGTAGCCCTGCTTGTCTGGCTGTTCATACAGGGAGACATGGGAAGCCGTATCAGTATTGTTGTCAGTCTTTTGAACTTTATCTTGTTCTTTGTCTCCACGAGAAATTACGGAAGAATTTCTCCGAAAGAGAGAAAGAGAAGGAGAGATTTCAAGGCTCAGGTGAAACAGGGATATCAGGACAGACCTAATAATGAGAGATATCAGTCTGCACCGAAGAAGGACAGCGGTCCGGTTAAAATTCGGACAAGCAACAGAAACTACCGCCATAAATGTACTATCTGCGGAAAAACAGAGTTGGATGACCCGAATCTGGAATTCCGTTTCTGCTCAAAATGTAAGGGAGACCATGAATATTGCAATGATCATCTCTTTAATCATGAGCATATCAAGTAGACCTAAGTAATTAAGGCCTATAAAGTGGTGATTAACACCACGAAAATGCGTATGAAAAGAAGAACAAGTGAGTCGCAAAGGGGCGGGATAATCCGTAGTTACTTTTAGCACCCACATCATAATATAGGAAGGAGGAGTGTATGAGGATATCGGAACATGTCATCATTGGTGACACCATCGCACATGAGGGCGAAGAGATTCTTAGCGGGATCCGTCAGCATAGTAAGATCTCATATCCAATCTGGTATGCAGTCACGACGGCAGACGAGGAATCTCCGGACCTTATGTATATCCTTCCTTCTGTGGAACTTAGAAATCATTTTTACTGGGATGAGAAGAGAAATTTTAAGGTCCTCGGCATAGCTGGTTCTCTCCGGGAAGCCAGACTGATTGTCAAGCAGCTGGTGATGGAGGGCTATGAGAAGGGGGATCTCTTAAATTTGAAACAGTATCTCAGATCATGGTAGGGAGGAAGTGCCTGTTATGCTGCTTTGGCATATATTGCTGATTCTCCTTAAAATATTGGGAATCATTTTACTGATTCTTCTGGGATTGATCCTGCTTCTTCTTTTTGTCCCGATTCGTTATCGATTCTCACTTAAGACACCGATGACAGCTGATATCGGTGCAAATTATCTAGGTCCCTTGGTTCGTTTTCAATTATCGTTTCAAGATAAGAAGCTGTCGATGTCACTGAAAGTCCTAATGTTTACAGTTTTCAGTAAAGGACAGGAAGAAGAGAAAGCAGTTGAGCAGCCAAAGAACAGGATTCAGAAAGATGAAGAGAATCAGGAACATCTTAAGGGAAATATTAGCCAGGTCTCAAAGTCTGAGAAAGAGAAGAATACGGAATCTGATCCGTCAGTTAAGGATGATCAGCCAGCTGCTGTGGAATCTGCTGAGGTATCAAGGAAGCCGGCAAGTCATCAAGATGACAAGAGTTGTCAGACGAAGAAGACCGGGCAGAAGAAAGTAAAGAATCAAAGGATAAATAATAAGAAAGATCAGAAGGAAGCAGAGAATCAAAAGATAAATAATAAGAAAGATCAGAAGAAAGCTAAGAAGAAAGAGAAGAGGACAGAAAAGGAAGTCAGGGAGAAGAAAGAATCCAAACTTGACTCAGTTAAGACATTTTTCCTTGGCTTGAAAAATCTTTATGAAGAATATCATGTCAGAGAACTGCTTCCTCTCTTAAAGAAGCAGATTTTCAGACTGATTAACCATATCCGCCCTAGAAAGATGGGAGGGTATGCAGCATATGGCCTGACAGATCCAGCGACAACGGGGCAGATTACAGGATTATTGTCTATGTTCTATCCGTATTATCGTGAGAAACTGACGTTGGAACCTGATTTTGTCTCCGATAGAAATTATCTGGACGCTGATTTATCTGGAAAGGGAAGAATTCGAATTTTCAATCTGCTTTTGATTGTGATCGCACTGCTCTTAGATAAGAATGTCAGACATTTATTAAAGAAGATATTTGGATAGTGATGAGGAGGATCTTATGGCAAGTAATAATAATTTTGATAATGCAGTAGATGCTCTGTTTCAGGGCCTCAATAAAGTGCTCACCACCAAGACGGTTGTGGGAGAGCCTCAGATTATCGGGGATACGACAATTGTTCCTTTGGTTGATGTCTCCTTCGGCATGGGTGCCGGGGCAGCAGGCAAGGAAGGTAAGAACAGTAATGGCGGTGGAATGGGTGGTAAGATGAGTCCCAGTGCTATCCTCGTCATCAAAGACGGCAAGACCAAGCTTGTGAACATCCGCAATCAGGAAGCACTCACAAAGATCTTGGATATGATTCCTGATTCCGTCAATGCAGTAACCAGTATGATCAAAGGCCGCGGTAAGGATGAGAATTCAGAGGAGAGCAAGCAGGTAGATGCAGCAATCTATCAGCAGATGCATGAGCAGGATACCCATGAAAGTATGGATCCGATTTCTGAAGAATAGATTTATGTGTTTGTTACAATTCATGCAGGACAATACGGCACAGGTGGAAGGTCAGCTATCAA
>JAXJRI010000022.1:0-5414 GCA_036310685.1 Lachnospiraceae bacterium
GTTACAATGTTCATGAGAGAATCCTTTCTAGGTACTGGTTTTTTGGTTGAAACTTATTATACCTTAATTCGAGAGGATTCTCTCTTTTTATTTCCCAACTGATGAATTCTTTACACTAACTCCTGAAAGACTTCCCGCATTTCTTGCTCAATCGCTGTAAATTTCTGTCGCTAAACTTAAATATAATACATATCCTGTTCGTTGCCGAGTGATTCCATATAATTCTGCTCTAAGTCCTGAAGAGTAATATTTGTGAGAACATTCTCAAGATCTGCATTAACACGATCTACAACCAGATGCTGAATCGCATCAGAAATCTCTGGCTGCTTGTTGCCAACTGTCACAAACTGATTCTCAACTTTATAATTACCTTCTAATGTCTCAACCACTTCCGCAACCGTAATCTTATCGGTAGGCTTATTTAAGAAATATCCACCCTGAGGTCCTTTAATACTTCTTACAATTCCTGCTCTCCTTAAGCTGGCAAAAATCTGCTCTAAATACTGAGGCGAGATATCATTCCTTTCTGCAATACTGTTGAGTGCCACCTGTTCTGCTTTAGAGTTGACGGAAAGATCAATGAGCGCTGCAAGACCATATCTGCTTTTCTTAGAAAACTTCATATTCTAACTCCTTTATCATTTCTACTGTACACTCTTATTCATTGCAATGATTATAATACATATATTTCCTATCCGTCAAGTATGTTTTATTCGGCAAAACCCATTATTCTTGCATTATCAAAGGAAATCCGATAAAATAAAATGACTACAGTGTCAAAACTCATCATCCCACGTAAGCTTGCTTACAAGTGGGGATGTGAGGTATACTATTTAACTTATTTATGAGGAGGAGACTATTATGTTCGCATCTGATTCGGCTTATAGAGCCACGAATTCAGATTCATCGATTGACAAACGTCAGCTGATTCGGGCAAGCTTTATTCTTTTTTTCGCCCTTCATCTGATTGTCACGATCTTATCAGCTAATGTTACTTCACCACTCATGCATTATCTGAACCTTGTCACCCACATCGTATATATCGGAGCAATCTTTTTCACTGCCGGTTATGATCTTAATTACCTGTATCGCAACAGCATTGATTTCCGAAAAGATGTCCTTAAGAGGGCCTTTATCTTCTGGCTCTTCTTCCTCGGCATCGCCTACGTGTGGAATGGTATCGTTCTAAATTTGCCGGATTTTTCAGTCATCAAAGATCTTCTGTCCTTGATTAAAATCCCACCAATATCCGGTATTCTTATGACACTGACAGCACTCTATGTGACAGCTGCGTTTGTCTATCCAAAGTTGATCAAATTACAGGATGAGCACCGAGTCATATTCCCACTTCTCTCAGCTGTTGGTATTCTGACTCTCTTAATTCCTGATCAGATTCTTGGCTACGGAATTATCGGACTCTTTATCGGAGCGGACCGCGCACAGTGCATCCCATTGGCTCCTTATCTGTTTGTCATATTCTGGGGAGTTTTCGCAGAGCGGGATTCAGATTCCAAACGAAGCAAGGGCAGATACATCATCGCTGCACTTCTCACGATTGTTCTGGGTCTTGGTTTTCACATTCTCGGAAAAAATAACATGAAGATGGTCTTTTGGCAGGCAGGAATCGGGTATCTTGGTTTCCTGATTCTGACTTACCTTCTTCCACTGTATGATCAGATTGAGAAGGCAGTTCTTGCTTTATATCATTCGATTCGAAATGGATGGGTCTCCCTCTCCAAGAAGAATCAGGGTAAGAGATCCTGGGATGTTATCACATACATTCTCGGATTTACTCTCATTTTTATCCCGGTGACCTACCTGATTATTGTCCCTCACATCGACAATAATATTGGTTTTATCTGGGCGATTGATGGACTTGCTCAGTATGTTCCAAAGATCTACCGCTTTATGGCTGTAGGTCCTGTCATCTTAAAGAGTATCCTGCATGGAAGCTTGAACTTCCCACAATATGATTTTACGAATGGTCTGGGAGGAACTATCCAATTCAGTTTTGATCCAATCTACTGGCTTTACCTGCTCTTTCATCCAAGCCAGATTGAGTCGGTCTACGGTGCGATGATCATCTTCCGTTTCTGGCTTGCAGGACTCGCAATGTCTGCCCTTCTTCTTTACTATAAGAGGTCCAGATTCAATGCTTGCCTCGCTTCATTTATCTACTGTTATTCAGGCTACGCTGTTTATGCCGGCTCAAGACACGGTCAGTTCATCACCCCGATATTCCTGCTTCCGCTTCTGGTAATTGCCATGGACAGACTGATCACAAAGAAGCGCTGGTACATGCTGACAATTTTAGTCGCATTATCTGTATTGTGTTCCTACTACTTCCTATATATGAACACGATCGCATTAGGAATCTACTTTATTGCCAGAATCCTATATAGTAAAGAATATCGCAATTTAAAGACCTTTATCGGAAGAGGAATCTTGATCGTCATAAGCTATGTCATCGGTGCCTGCATCGGCTGCATCGCTCTGTTTACACAGTTTGGAAGCTATATGGGATCCAGCCGTACCGGTGGTTCTTCTGTCGCTGATTTCTTAAGCAAGACTCCTCTCTATTACCGTTATGATTGGATTCAGGATGCATTTATCTCCTTCCTGTCCGCTTCTTACACACCAGGTCTCTGGCTGAAATTAGGATTTGCGCCAATTGCAATGTTCGCTGTGATACTCTTATTTACACGCAAAAACCGGAAAGAGCTGAGAGCTATCTTCCTCCTCTTCTCCCTGTTCTGCATATTCCCAATCTGTGGATTTGTATTCAGTGGATTCAGCACCGTAACCAATCGATGGTGCTTCCTTTACGCCGCTATCGTTGCGGTTGTCACTGCTTATAACCTGGAACACATTCCAAAACTTACCCAGCGTGAGATTCGCTATCTGTGCATCCTCACCTTCTTCTATGGGGCTGTCATCTATGTCTCTAAGGAATACATGACAGATAAGATTCTTGGAGTGTATGGTCTGATGACCATAACCTTAATCACAGTTCTGCTGATTAATCAGTATCGTGACAAGCTGACGCTGAAGAGCAGTCGAGCCATCATTATGGTTGTCACCCTATTTGCTGTTATCAGCAATGCCCACATGTTTATCGAAAATGTTACGCCCGCTACCGGGGCGACTCATCTCGATTCCTATGTGGAAGCGGGAACATCTTACAAGAGGATGACTCATACCGTCCTGAAATACTTAGATCAAGTACCAGGAAGTCAGACCAAGGACTTCTACCGAAGCACTAATCTGACTGCAACCAGTTCCACCAGAAACAGCAGTATGCTGCTCGGCTATAATGACCTCTCTACATTTACTTCCACCTTGAATGGAGGTATCGTAAATTACAACCGAGAGATGGGCAATATCGATTGGAACATCGTAAGTATCTACAGCTACAATGCCAGAACTATCATGAACGAACTCGCCAGCGTCCGCTATCTAGGTGTAAACAAAGAGAAAACTGGGGCCGTTCCTTTCGGATATAAGCTGGTATTTACCAAGGAGGGCAAGAAGCCTAAATATATTTATGAGAATAGATATGCTCTTCCTATCGGCTATACTTACGATTCTGTAATGCCAACCTCTGCAGCTGAGAAAATGAAATCAGTAGAGAAACAGGACGCAACAATGCAGACAGCCCTGGTTGATGATCAGGATGCTAAGAAGATTCCTCTCAAAAAGGTGACTACTGATTCCCTTTCTAAGAGTACTAAGAGACTTAAGATATCATCGATATCATCTGGTGATATCATTATGAAAGATGGACTTATAACAATTCCAGAAGAAGGAGGCAAAATTACTTTCACCTTTAAGGGAGAAGATAATGCTGAAACTTACCTGGGAATCCGAGGCGACATCACTGCTGAAAAAACTGCGACAGAGCATTTCAGCAAATATAAAGTAGTAGCAGATGATAAGAATGTAAACTATAGTGGTAAGTTCCGTATCGATTCTTACTCCACGGGCCAAAAGGAATATCTGATGAACCTTGGATATCATAAGAAGGGATTGACCGAATGCACACTGAAGTTCCTGGGAGGAGCAACAATCAGCTACGACGATATCGCGATTTACAGCCAGAAGATGGATCGATATCCAAAACAGGCTGCCGCCCTCAAGAAGAATTCTCTTAAAAATGTAAGACAAGGAACCAACAAGATTTCCGGAGAGATTAACTGTGATCAGAACAAACTGCTCGTCATAACCCTCCCATACCAGAAGGGCTGGACAGCTACTGTAGATGGAAACAAGGTTCCTCTCTTCAAGGCGAATTATCAGTACATGGGACTCAGCCTGACGCCAGGCCATCATAAAGTAGTCCTCCAATATCAACTTCCTGGACTCAAGCTTGCATTTGCTCTGACCGCCGCCGGAACAGGAATCTTCCTGCTGATTATTCTGGTCGGTTTCGTCGTAAAACGCAAACGCAAATAAAGAGCAGGGACATCATAAATAACACAATGAAGTGTGCACCACCAGGCGCACCGCAAAAGAGCTGAAGCGAATGATATGCCTCAGCTCTTTTTAATATCTAACATATTGAATCCGTTTTAAGAATTAATAGGTCTGTTCCCCCTGACTGCGGGCAATCAGTTCCTGAATCTCATTCTCGTCCTCTATGAATTCTCTGGCAATGGAATCATAGCAGACCTTCTGATCTCCGTCATGATAATACCAGCAGAAGAAATCTTCCCCGCTGAGAATCTCTAACAATCCGTCTTCTAAGTCTTCTGAAACTTCATTCAAATCCCTTCCCAAGTGATCGTAAAGACTTGCCACGAACGGATTCATGGATAGCATCATACCAACACTCTCTTCTGGGTCGAAGATGTCTTCTGGCTCTCCTTCTGATGAATCTGGAATAATCTCTTCTTCCTCTTCTAATTCCAACTCCTCTAAATCTTCTGCGTAACCTTCCAACATCTTTCTAAGGTAGCAGAATGCTTTATAGAGAGGATGATCTTCTAGCTGCTCAAAGGTCTCATAATTTTGAAATTCAAATCCTTCCATTGCATGATCCTGAAGGTCATAGAATGCATCAAGGTCTCCAGACTGTAGTCGCTCAAAATAACTTTCTGATGAGATTGTGAGCATAGTAAGACTATTCCCAAAATCAGACAGCATTACATAAACATCCCCGTCTTCGTATCCGCTGATTCTAAGTTCCGCCATAACGGTGTTCTGATGACTGCCAACAATAATCTCATTCTGTCCCTGATCTTTTCCAACTCTAACTTCTTTTATCTTAATATCCATTCTAATCTCCTAATTACTCTTTTATCTTCTTATCTACACTTATACTACAGTATGATGTAGGTGTCAAAAGTGACTACGGAATGTTCCGTCGCTTTGCGACTCCCACATTCCTGCCCTTCATTCGCATTTTCGTGGTGCTA
>JAXJRI010000023.1:0-13530 GCA_036310685.1 Lachnospiraceae bacterium
TCCTTATCCAGATCTTTCGCACCATTCTTGACATATTCCGCTGCGAACTTTCCAGCGTTTGTAGCTTCCTCTGAAACGAAATCAACCAAATCGTGTACATGCAGAACATTTCCACAAGCAAAGACGCCTGGTACTGAAGTCTCAAGACTCTCATTGACAATCGGTCCATTTGTGCGTCCCAGCTTCACATGAATTCTTTCGGATAATTCATTTTCAGGAATCAGTCCAACTGATAAGAGTAATGTGTCACATGTATATCTTTCTTCTGTTCCCAGAATTGGTTTCTTATTCTCATCTACCTCTGCAATCGTGACTGCCTCTACACGCTCACGGCCTTCAATGTCTACAACTGTATGACTAAGCTTTAACGGAATGTTAAAATCATCCAGACACTGAACAATATTTCTCTTTAGTCCTCCAGAGTATGGCATTAGTTCTGCAACGACTTTAACCTTCGCACCCTCCAGTGTTAATCGTCGTGCCATTATTAATCCAATATCGCCAGATCCAAGAATAACTACTTCCTTACCTGGCATATAACCTTCAATATTAACCAATCTCTGAGCAGTTCCTGCATTGTAAATACCTGCAGGTCGATATCCAGGAATATTCAGAGCTCCACGAGGTCTCTCACGGCATCCCATAGCAAGGATAATTGCATCTGCCTTGATGTGTCTTAGTCCGTCATTCTTGCTGACTGTTGTAATGACTTTGTCTGCTGAAATATCGATTGTCATTGTATTAAGGACATACTCGATTTCCAGATCATAAACCTGATCGATAAACTTCTTGGCATACTCAGGACCTGTAAGTTCTTCTTTAAAAGTATGTAGTCCAAATCCATTATGTATACACTGATTTAATATTCCACCAAGTTTATAATCACGCTCTACAATTAAGATGCTGTCTACTCCTGACTTCTTGGCAGATATCGCAGCTGCAAGTCCTGCCGGACCGCCACCGATAATTACGATCTTATATTTATCCATAATAATTTTCACTACCCTTCAAATTATTTCACGCGGCCGACAAGTAACTTAGATTTTCCGCCCTTCTTTGTGACCTCAGTCATATCAATCCCAAGTTCGCGAGAAAGAATCTTCATGACCTTTGGCATACAGAAACCTCCCTGGCAACGACCCATACCAGCACGTACTCTTCTCTTAACAGCGTCAACACTTGTCGCACGAATCGGGCGATTAATCGCATCTACAATCTGTCCTTCTGTAACCATTTCACATCTACATATAACATTTCCGTATAATGGATCTTCTTTAATTAATTTCTCTCTTTCTTCATCATTGAGATCAAGGAATTTAACAAAACCTTTACGGTAAGGATTGAAATCATCTTTTTCCTCCAGATGCATTCTGTCAGCAATAATACCGGAAAGCATCTCACCAATTGCTGGAGAACTTGTAAGTCCTGGAGATTCAATACCTGCTGCATCAAAGAAAAATGGTGCGTCTGCTAATTCTTCTACGATAAATTCATGGTGGTCTTCATGTGCTCTCGCACCTGCAAATGATGTAATAACCTTATTCAAAGGAAGTGGATCCTTAGTCAACTGAAGATCTGTCGTGGCAATTCTCTTCAATTTTTCAAGAATTGGCTCGGTTGTGTTCATTGCTTCTTTATCATCAATATCTGTCGCTGTCGGTCCGATGAAGAAGTTGCCATTGATTGTATAAGATGCTGCAATACCTTTACCCATCTTTCCAGGAAGTGGGACAACCGTAGTGTTGAAAATTGTTCCAATAGAACGGTCGAACAAAATATATTCTCCCTTTCTAGCTGTAATATGGATCTTTTTCTCAGAAACCATATTATGGAATTTATCTGCATAAAGACCTGCCGCATTTGCAATTGCTTTCGTCTTGATATCTCCCTTATTTGTATGAATCAGCCATCCATACTCTGTCTTTTCAATCGAAGCGGCTTCTGTCTCGAATTTAAATTCTACGCCGTTCATTGCTGCATTCTCTCCTGCTGCAATGGCTACATTAAATGGGTCAACGATTCCTCCAGTCGGTGCCCACAAAGCTGCAACTGCATTCGGAGTCAGATTTGGCTCTCTCTTCAGCAATTCGTCACGTCCGATAATCTCACAGCCCTTAACACCATTTGCAATCGCATTATCAAGCTGTTTCTGAAGGAGAGACATATCTGCCTCATGTGTACAGACAATTAATTTTCCATTCTTCTCAGCAGGGAAATTAATCTCCTTTGACCATTTGTACATCAACTCATTACCACGAACACATAACTTAGCCATCAGTGTTCCTGGTTCTGCTTCAAGGCCAGTGTGGATAACACCGGTATTCGCTTTGGAAGTTCCAGATGCCACGTCATCGCCCTTCTCGATGACGCAAGCATTGATTTTATATCTTGAGATTTCTCTTGCGATACAACATCCTGAAACTCCCGCTCCAATAATTACCAAATCATACATTCCAACAACCCCCAATTATATGGTGCTTAATGATTTATTAATAATTCTCAGGAAATCCTCTTTAATAACTCGCTTAATGAAAGTCCATCCTCTGGAATAAACTGTCTCCAATATTGGCATGTTTCTGTCATGTTATCGATAATCTCTCCTGGAAGATCTATATTGGTTGTGAATAATTCCAAGCCAAGAACAATACGGTCCGTCTTAGGAGGCATTCCCTCAATATTTCTCTGATAAGACTCCGCTATAGCCTCTAACAGTTTCTTTCCATCAATAATTCCAGTTTTGTTATTCTCTGGAGTAAACGGTCTGTGTCCACCTGTTGTTGCAGTACACTGCTGCAAATGCATAATTGGCGAATAACATCCCAGTGCCTTCAGCCATTCATATGGGTCATCATCTCTAGTATCTGTTGAGAAATCAAATGGGTACTCATCTTCAATGCGATTAATCTCATCGATGGCCTCTTCGACAGACTTCTTTCCATCAACCGCCTCTTTCCATACGTCGTATGCCTTGTCTGGTCCAAGCCAAATCTTACATACTGCATGCTTTTTATCCGCCTGATTGATGCTTTCTCTAATCTGCTCAACATTAGGTCTTCTAAACTTACGCTGTCCAATCATATGTCCCACATCGACGGTAGTGTACATAGGATTACGATCGATGGCATAGACTTTTTTCAGGAAGTCCTCCGTTCCCTGAATTGTCCATGGTGTCTGTCTCGGAACATACATGGCTTCCATACACGGCTGTACACCATGCTCTTTTCCGTAAGCAGCAATATCAGAGTAAATCTTATAGAGCTTCTCGTGAATTCTGTAATACTCCTCTGGATCCTGCATCTGCTTCTCTGTCAGACAATGCAGTGAAAATCCCATATCGCAGTCGAACTGTCCTACAATATCGATTGCCGGCTTAACCCATCCACTGATCAATTTATCCACCTCAGATTGAACAGGTTGGCAGAATCCACAGGTACGATATGTCTGATACCCCGTATACAAACTACGAACTTGAAGTCCTGTCTCTTCTGACATCTTCTTTGTTCTTCGAATCCATTCCTCTCTGTACTCTTTTGTAGAGTACAGAGGATCAAATTCATTATCTGTGCTTACCTGCACACTTGTGTATCCCATATCTCGAATTAGCGGACCCCATGTTTCCGGCTCCACCCATCTTTTAAGTGCAAAACAGCTATCTAATGCCAGATAAATTTTTGGATCATTCATAATATTCCTCATTTCTGTGGATGAACAACAACCTTCATAACATTCTCATCACGGATTGCAGCAAATGCATCTAAAATATGATCAAGATCTGTATATCTCTCTATATACTTCTTAGCATCCAGCTTTCCTTCCTCCATAAGCTTCATAATCTGCCTCATGAAATGTGCTGTTGTTGCATGAACGCCACAAATCTGTAATTCTTTATAATGAATGATATTCGAATCAATATATCCTTTTCCATTTCCAGGAAGTCCTCCGAAAAGACAGATACGACCCATCTTACCAGCAATCTCCTGTGCTTCTACATGGATTGCAGGAACAGAAGCTGCTGTGATTACGACATCGGCGCCATTACCATCTGTCAATTTCATTATCTCTTCTACAGCATTCTTTTCACCATTGTTAATCCATGTAACACCAGGAACCTTAGCCTGAGCAATCTCACCTCTTTTAGCAACAGGCTCTAAAACAATAACCTGCTTTGCTCCCTGAAGTAATGCTAATTCACAGTGAATACAACCAATTAACCCACTTCCGTAAACAACTACCGTATCATCCTTGCCGATATGGAGAAAACTCTGTCCATTCAATGCACATGCTGCAGGCTCAATCAACGTGGCATCGTCATAAGAAATATTATCTGGTAACTTAATGATATTGTTCATTAAAATTGCCTGCTTTGGGAACTCTACATATGGAGCGAAAACTCCATCATACTGGAATCCAATCGTTTTAAGATCGTTACACATATTCGTGTAACCTTTTTTACAAGGTACACATTCGCCACATCCAATTGCTGGAGCGATTGTTACACGATCTCCAACATTGTATCCATGTTCTTTTGCAAGTTTACCTGCATGGACAATCTCGCCTGCACACTCATGTCCCATAATTCTAGGAACATCAATCTTATCATTACCTTTCAGGAACGTTCTCATATCTGTACCACAGATAGACGCTGAATGAACTTTGACAATGATATCGTCCTCTGTTCCAACTGGTTCTGGTCTATCGGCGACAACCATCTTACGCTCTTCATTCATAATTAAAGCCTTCATACTCTAATCCCCCCCTTTTATCTTATGAAGTCTGTTATTCCATTATTTCTGATCATCAGGCTGTCCATTTGGGAAGAACATAATCTTACTGAAGAAGAATCCGCCCTGCGCAATCTTATTGAATATCTCTGGAGCTTCATCAAGACTTAATCTATGGCTTATAATATCTTTTGCTGTCATGCCATATTTCTCATATAACTCTACAGAACCTGTCCAATCACTTCCTGGGAAAGGTTTTGTAAAGGAGTTCCATGATCCTTTCACACTGAGCTGTCTTCTCTGAATCATGTCAACTTCATGCTCGGAAAGCTCTAATCCCTTATGAGAAATACCAAGATAAACAACACGTCCTAACTTTGCTGCGGAAAGGATAGCTTGTTTTTGACAAATTGGAGCACCAGAGAAATCAATAACGCAGTCAGCACCGTATCCATCTGTATTATCCATGATGACTTTAACTGGATCCTCTTTCATGGAATTAACTACGATATCTGCACCATTTTTAGTTGCCATATCAAGCTTCTCATCCCATACATCTACTGCAAAAATCTTGCTTGCTCCCTTGATTTTTGCATACTGAACTGCAAAAAGACCGATGGGACCTGCTCCATAAATTGCTACGCTATCACCAGGTTTAAACTCTGCTCGTTTCATGCCATGTAATGCATTTGCACAAGGATCTGTCGTTGCGGCATCCTCAAAAGATACCTTAGGATCTACCTTTAAAAGGTTGCCTTCTTTTACTGCAAGATACTGTGCAAAAGCTCCATCTCTTCTAGATCCGTAATAGTCATAATCCTCACAGAGAGAATATTCACCCATCTGACAGTATTTACATTTTCCACATGGAATCAGTGGAGGGCATGTAACATGATCGCCAACCTTGAATTTTGTAACATTAGCTCCAACTTTCTCTACAATTCCTCCGAACTCATGTCCTGGAATAATTGGAGAAACATGTGCTCCGTACTTTGTGCAACGTGGGATATCAGATCCACATACACCAACTGCCATAATTTTAATCAAACATTCATCATCGGCATTAACTGGCATATCAACATCTTCTACCCTAAGATCTAATGGTGCATACATTCTCACAGCTTTCATAGTAATTATCCTCCTGTTGAAATTTATTTCATTATTTACATAAAATTGAATTTATTTTCTCCTTGTGCTTGTAGAATATCACTTGTGAAATTTATTGTCAATATATTTTTAAAATGAAATTAATTTCATTATAAAGTATAAAAAGAAGACCACATGATTAATGTGATCTTCATCAATAATATCTCTATCTCTTCCGATAAATATTCATGCAGGTGTAAAGTTCCTTGTAGTGAGACGCGATACATATGGCGACAGCACCTGAGCTGTCGATGTGAATGCCTTCTGGTTCGCGGTGACTTAAAGCCGCTGCGCCAGATACGGTAGTTACGGTCTTCTTCTTATTCCGATAATTATATGTTCTGATTTTGATAGGCCTGTAAGAACCCGCCTTTCCAAGTTCACGCATCTCGTCAATACTTCTAGAGCCCTCAACCGTATAGATCGTTATCCCCCTTAGGTCAAAGCCCTGAAAATCTCCTCGGGTATTTTTGATTCGAAAAGATTTCAGAATCTTTTTCTTCATGACTTTTCCGCCTTTTAAACGGTAGATCTGGAACTGCTGCTTTCCTTTTCTGGTAAAGCGAATAGCAAGTTTTTTCCCATCATCACTGACTGCAGGATAGCAGTTCGTCGCATGTCGTTTTGACCCCTTAATTCTGATCTTATAATGACGAGGTGCATGGTTCTTTAAAACCTTACCCGGAGCGTACTGAAAACAGGATATGCTTGCCGAGTTCCCCTTTTTGCTGTCGCTTCCAGTCCACAGCCAAGTGCTACCTTTACTAACGGTACAGTCTATATTGGTACCATGACCAAAGTTAACTAAGGTCATATAGTCAGACAAGTACTGGCCATCGGGAAAATACTGGACCCTGGTAACTCTCAGGTCATCCTTATACTTTCCATGGTCTGCCAGCTGACTGACATAGTAATAATATCTCCCATCATAAGCAAAGCTCTGCGGGAGTCTGGCAGTTGAAATTCTTGTGGCAGGATGAACCAGATAAAGATCACTCCCGGATTTTTCCAAAGGCGTTGTCCTGGAAATCTCATTCATCTGCAGCGCTGTCAGTTGGACAAGATTAATATTTGTCTGCATCGAGACAGAGGTCACCGCTTTCGCGCTGACCTTCTGTCCGCTTTCAGAGACACCCATCAGGACTCCAAGCCCTAGGGCAATCCCTAACATGATTTCTTTACTTCTCCTCATACTCTCCTCAATCTCTCTCTTTCAAAAACTAGTTCTACTTTTCCGTTGAGGTCTCCTGGTCAGCCTCATATGGCTGGGCATTCGGGCCCATCTCTTCCAATTCATAAGCTTCGTCTGCGTTATCTGCGATGACGTGTATCTTGGTATCTTTCATAAGGGTAGTCCATACCTTATCACTGCGGATATAATCATAGATGGCCTTCTTCGGGGTATCTTTTAAGATCTCCTTCTCACTGGAATATCCATCCTTCTTGATGGCATCCTGTATCTCCTTCTGATAGTCCTCCTCAGTGACCTCAATATTCATTTTCTCAGCCAGAAGGTCTTCCACACACTGCTGCTTAAGCATCTGCTTGGCACCTGCTTCCAATCCTTCTGGATAGTATTCTTTAATCAGCTCTTTTACCGTAGTGTCGTAACTCTCTGCCTCTACGGTAAGTTCTGCCTTGATATTATACTCAGCTTTTTTTACAAGATCCGCAGGGAAAGGCTCTTTCTGCTTGCAGTTAGCTACGACCTTCTTCATCAGAGCTGTATTGTTGTAATACTCGCCATCAGAATCTTTGGTCTCCTCCAGTTCCTTACGAACCTGGCTCTTGTATTCTTCTACGGAGCTGTACTCTGTATTCTTCTTCACAAAGTCGTCTGTGAGCTCTGGCTTGACTTCTTTCTCAATCTTATTAATTGTGACTTTGACAATACAGTCTTTGCCGGCAACCTTCTCATTATCCTGATAGTTCTTAGGAAATGTCAGCTGAAGAGTCTTGGTCTCTCCCTTTTTAGCCCCAATTAAAGGTGTCTCCATATCAAAATTCTTTCCGAGAACATATTCCCCGCCGCCAATCTTGAGATCGACATCCGCATCGGAATCCAGGTCATCGACTTTTCCATCTACCGTCGTGGTATAATCCACGTTGACATAGTCACCTTTCTTTATCGTATCGTGATCTGTCACTTCCTCGTAACTTGTTGCCTGATCGATCGTATACTGAATCTCATTCATCACGTCTTTATCCGTGACCTCAGTAGAGATTCCATTGATGGTCAATCCTTTATATTTGCCAAGCTGAATATATTTCGCTGCATCCATCGTAATCTCTGTCTCCTGATAGGAGACTGCAGTGGTAGCCTCTGCGGCCCCTTTATTTGTCTTATTACTTGCAGAATTCCCACATCCGCTGAAAATCATCACAGCAGATAATAGGAGTGCTGTGGTAATCATATGCCTTCTCATAAGATAATCCTCCTAGTAATCATATATAGTACTTAATGTACTCCCAAATCGTTGAAAATTAATTAGCCCTTACCTCTTAATTTTCGCCTTTCGATATCGATTCAGACAGAAATACGCCTCCTGCTTTCGCGGAAGCTGTGGCTGTCCGCTATTATATCCATCAGGAATATATTCCATCAGACCCCTACGCTCAATCCCATCATAGATGTTATCTATCACTTTAGCTATGTTCTCTGGACTCTTCACATGAGTCAGCAGATATCCCATCAGATAGGCCAGTCCTACTGTCTGCCCGCTTCCGGTCAGCTGCTCTAAATAGCGGACATCAATTGGCTCTTTGTCAATAGAGACGGTATCTGTTCCCATCGCCTTAAGCTTCATTCGCCCTGGTTTAGCTGGAAGCAGCGTCCTGGAGAAATCTGGCCAGTGTTCTTCCTCTTCTTTATAGAGTTCTTCCATTCCCATCTCCTTGCAGATCTTCTTCGCCTGGATGGTCACGTCTTTCACATGATAATGATCCATCTGAAGGACTAAGTCTGCGACAGAAAGGTAATCTCCGGAACTTCCCACGACAATGACAAAGGATACTCCCAACTGATGATACAATCCTCTGATATGTTTTAGGAGCGTAGTGATTGGCTCCTTATCATCAGAAACCAGGCGGGCCATCACTCCATCACGAATCATAAAGTTGGTCGCTGAGGTATCCTCGTCTAAAAAGAGCAGTCTCGACTCTGCCTCTAGAGCTTCGATCAGATTGGCTGCCTGAGAGGTACTTCCGCTGGCATTCTCAGAAGAGAAATCCATCGTGTCGCTTCCTCCCGGAATATCTTTGATAAATAAGGAAATGTCTGTATGCTTAACGCTTCTTCCATCCTCAGCACGAATTTTGACTCCATCTGCCCGAGCGATGACATACTCTCTGCCATCTCCAGCGATATGATTATAAACACCCTGCTCTAAGGCTTTTAGAAGGGTAGATTTACCATGGTAGCCTCCTCCGACAATCACTGTGATTCCTTCTGGAATTCCCATACCAGTAATCTTGCCTTTATGGGGAAGTGTCATCTCTATCTGGACAGATTTCGGCGAAGTAAAGGGAAGAGCATCTCTCATTGGCAGGTCAGAGACTCCGCTCTCTCTCGGGAGAATCGAACCATCCGCAACAAAGGCGATTAATCCTCTCTTCTCTAACTCATTACGAATAGCAAGCTGGTCGTCCGCTAAGTCAATCGCTTTCTTAAGCTTCTCCTGACTTCTCTTCTCCCAGTTTGGATAGAACAGGACTTCTTTTGCAAGGTGCGGAATGATCTCAAAGAGGAGTTTCTCCATCTCTCTGGCAAGAATCGTCCGCCCTCTGGCAGGGAATCCCATCTCGAAGCGAAGCTCCACTGACTTTTTCCCAAACAGGACAGCGATTCCTGGGAGAACAGTCTGCCCTGGAATTAAGCTTGTAATCCGTCCGCTCTTTCCAGAACCCATCCTTCCTCCCGGTCTTCGATGATCCATCTCAGCCCTCTGACCCAGGTCTCCTCGCCCCGGATTCTCCCCAATATTTACTTTCAGCATTTTCTGAAAGCGACGTAAAACCTGGTCTTCCAGAGCCAGTCTTCTATGCAAATCCCGACAATATTCCTCTGGAAACTTATGCATCTCTCTCTTAACTTCCAGTCTCATTCTAGATGGACTGGCAAAAGGATCCCCCTGCACATGGTCGATATGAAGAAGGTAATTTCCAAAATCATAGGAACCACCAAGACTCTTGTATGCCCCATAACTCTTATGATCGATTTTTTTAAGTGTTCTTTCTAGTTCCTGTCTACTCTTCATCCTGCTCTCCCCTACTCATGTCTCGGAACATCTTTATACTTCTTTAGCATCTCTTCTGGAACTTCGAGCCCGAGGTACTGTTTCAGACCATCGGTGATTCCAACAAACATGTGATCATGAGGAACCTGAACTGTCTCCATTCCAAGTGCTCTTGCTGCCTGGCAGTTAGCTTCAACGTCGTCAAAGAAGACCGCCTCCTGAGGGTCCACAGAATAAGTTTTAAATAATGTCTGATAAATAGACTCCTCCGGCTTCATCTGCTGATACTTAGCGGAAATAATCACTCCGTCAACGTACTGAAGAAATGTGAATCTCTCCTGAACGATATCAAAAAGTCTTCTTCCAAAGTTTGAGAGAATATATACTCGATATCCCTCCTCGTGAAGCATCCGGGTTAGATCTTCTGCATAGCTGTAAGGTACCACTGCATTCCCAAAGTTTTCAGTCTTCATAATCTTGTCAATTCCTTCGATACAGTTCGGGGATTCTTCCTTCATCTTAGAGATGATCTCCTGGTCACTCATGCTGCCGCGATCAAACTGGCTCCAGAGTTTATTCTGGTACACTGCCTGTCCTAACATAGCAACCTGATCCTCCTCATAGCCAAGATTCCTAAGCATCTTTCTCCAGGCGAAATCTACCAGAACCATACCCATATCAAAAACGACGATTTTTTTCATCATATTTCTCCTAAAACAAGCTGATGCCGTGAAAATCTGTATTCAGTTTCTCACGGCATCTGTGTCTTACGTATCTATTTTTATATCTTTATTAATGAATTGCTGTTCCCACTGGCACGGAATCGTCTACAAAGACTACCTTGCACTCATCATCCCAGCTTGCAGCTACTAACATTCCCTGGCTCTTCTCTCCAGCGAATTTGGCTGGCTTTAAGTTAGCGACAACAATAATCTTCTTGCCGACAAGCTCTTCTGGCTTATACTGATCACGAATAGAAGATACGATTGTCCTTCCCTCTAATCCATCATCGAGGACAAGTTTTAAGAGTCTCTTGGCTCTCTTAACAACTGTGCACTCTTTAATCTGGCAGACACGGAGATCAATAGTATCGAACTGATCGATCGTAATCTCATCTTTCACTGGCTCAACAGCATTCTTAGCTGCCTCAGCCTCTGCTAATGCTTTGGCTCTTGCCTCTTCCTCAGCTGCACGGCGCTCTGCCTCTGCCTTAGCTTCTTGGGCAAGTTTAACCTCTTCTTCTGTCTGTGGAGTGGAGAAATCCAGTAATCCAAGATATCTCTCTGGCTCAACAGCATAGAGGAATAAGTAAAGTCTAGGACCTGCATCCTTGCCGATCATGAGGTTATAAGCATCCTTGAAGAACTGAGACTGAATCTGTCTCTTGTTCTCCTCGCTGTAATTAGGATCTGCCTCACGAGGGATGGCATAGATATACTGATTTAAGGCATCTAAGTCATAATCAGCCTTAGCGATAAAGTCATGAAGAAGCTCAATCTCTTTCTTAGCAACATCACTTAACTGGTTATAGTAATCCCAGTTACGATATCCGAGAAGCTTATTCATGTTCTGTGGAGCGCACTCCTCAAGCCAGTTCTTGGCAAGTGCAAGACGCTCTGCGAACTCCTCTTTCTTATAAGGAGTGCCAATCTTCTCAAATACAGTCTCAAGCATATCTGCGTTGAAGTCGACAACAGAACCGAAGTTTACGATCTGCTGCATTGGTACTGGATGTAACTCTCTGCCTTCAATCATGCAGTTATACATGATTCCCTCGATGTAATCATAGTTCTTACCCTTGCCAGCCTGATACTTCTTGAGCATCTTATCGAACTCGAAGTACTGACGAAGAATCTCATCATCAAAGCAGAAATCAAATGCCTTGTTTGGCTCAGCTTTAGAGTACAGCCATAAGATAACCTCTGGCTGATATACATTTAAGAGTACCTCAGGAGTAAGGTTCAGTCCTGTAGATCCGGACATCTTTCCTGTAGATCCCTTAATTCCGATGAACTCGTATCCCTTAAACATTGGAGCCTGAATTCCAAAGATCTTCTTAGCGATGATCTTAGAAGTATCATAACTTCCTCCTGGACTTGCATGATCCTTTCCGCCTGGCTCGAAATCTACGCCCTCAACCATCCAGCGCATTGGCCAGTCAATCTTCCATGCAAGCTTGCAGTTAAAGTCCTTAGTGAAATCAAAATGTCCATGATGTCCACACTCGCACTCGTACTCACAGGTTGTGCCGTCCTCAGAAGAAGACAGAATCTTTGTAGTATCCTTGCCACACTCTGGACAGTAGATGCTGACTGGATAGTAAGCTTCTCTCTCTTCCTCTGTGGCAACCTGCTTACGGAACTTATCTAAGATATCGAAGATCTCTTTACGGTGCTGAACCGCCTTTACAACATAAGGAGCATACATACCACTTCTGTAATTCTCAGCCTGATGTCTATAATCCATCTTGATGCCGAATCTCTCAACCTGTTTCTCAAACTCAGCCTCAAAATGGTGAGCATAGGAATCATGACATCCGAAAGGATCCTTTACGTCAACATAAGGTTTTCCGATATCTGCCTCTAACTCTGGTGCAACTTCCTTTACGTTAACCGGTACCTTACGGAGACGGTCAAATTCATCCCATGAGAAGAGAAGTCTGGCTTTCTTGCCCTGCTTAATCAGTGCTTTATAAACGAAGTAACTAGTGGCAATATCTCTGAAGTTACCAATGTGAATGGATCCAGACGGGCTGATACCCGCTGCACAAACATACTCTTCCTTATCCGGATTGCGACGGATGATCTCTTTTGCAATCTTCTCAGACCAATGCATGATCTATATCCTCCTTAAACTCATATGTACTTTCCCAGGAACAAAGTCTGGTAATACCTAAGGTTACTCAAATATATAAGGTCCTTAAACCTTAAAAGAGAAGCTAATCACACTAGTGACAGCTTCTCCTTAATGACTTAAAAAGCCGTGCGGCTGACTTTGAATGACTGCAAACAGACGTAACCTTCACAGTTAGCTCGAGTCAGGCACCCTCACGGCACACAAGAGGTTCCCCTTAATGCTGCTACGTTCCCGTCCTGACATGGTTCAGAGATTCCTGTTGCGCGAGACCCAACTGTCAACACCACTTATGAAGGGCAGCTCCACCCACAGAAGCACCCGAGGTCAGCCATCACTCCTGCTATAGCGGATTTCAGGTATAGGACGCCGCTGATGTCCCAGCTGCACGGTATTTTACAGTATAAATGATTTGCAATTGTCTGTCAAGAACTTTTCTTACTGCTCTCATCCTGCTATAAGCCAAAAATGATAATGTCCTGGTAAAGCAAAAATGAAAATGTCCCGAATGTGTTATAATAATCTCTATTCGGGGGTGATGAATTATCAGGAGAATAGAACTTACTATGAAGGAA
>JAXJRI010000024.1:0-8154 GCA_036310685.1 Lachnospiraceae bacterium
CATCCCTGTAGTTACATAATAACAAACAATTGTTCGAAAATCAAGATGCAATAGTAATTAAATACACAGCGAAGTAGATAAAGGGAGATAAGGATGGATAATACCAACGACGAGAAGATGAAAGTTGTCCTTGTCGGAGTGAATGTGAATAATGATCCGGAGTTTGAATCGGGTTTGGCGGAGCTGGTGAGTCTTGCAAAGGCCTGTAACTACGAGGTGATCGACATTGAGAAGCAGAATGTCGCTGAGGTTAATACTGGAGTGTACGTAGGCAGTGGAAAAGTCGATGAGATTAAGGCAGTTGTCCACATGTTGGGAGCAGATGCGGTCATTTTCGATAATACACTTTCTCCAATGCAGATTCGAAACTTAAAGGACATTATCGAGAGACCAGTGTTCGACCGAACTCATCTGATTCTGCAGATATTCTCTTCCCGAGCTCAGACCAGGGAGGCTCAGATTCAGGTTCAGACTGCACGGCTGCAGTATGAGCTGCCTAGGCTTACTGGTATGGGAGAGTTCTTAAGCCGTCAGGGAGGTAATGGCGGTGGAGGAGGTCTTGCCAACAAGGGTGCCGGTGAGAAGAAGCTGGAGTTAGACCGACGCAGGATACGTCACAGAATTTCAGAACTGAAGAAGGAATTAAAAGAGATCGAGGGCAATCGCGAGACTCAGAGAAAGCGGAGAGTCAGCAAGGGTATCCCACAGGTGGCTTTGGTTGGCTATACCAATGCGGGCAAGTCTTCCCTGATGAATGCGCTGATTGATAAATATGAGCCTGACAGGGAGAAGGCAGAGGCAAGAAAGGTTAAAGCGAAAGACATGCTTTTTGCCACCTTGGATACCACAGTCCGAAAGATCTCTATGCCGGATCATAAGGAATTCCTGCTGTCAGATACGGTAGGATTCATTAACAAACTGCCGCATAACCTGGTTCAGGCCTTCCACTCAACCTTAGAGGAAGTTAAGTATGCGGACCTTCTGATTCAAGTGATCGACTACTCCAATCCGAGATACAAAGAACATATGGAAGTAACCCTGAAAACCCTGACAGAGCTTGGGGCAGAAAAGATTCCAATGCTCTATGTTTTTAATAAATGTGATTTGCCAGATGGGGAGGAAGACAAAGAACTTCCAGAAATCCCAATGGTTAAGGGAGACAGTATCTACCTATCCGTCAAGGAAGGGGTTGGCTTAGACGAATTGGTGGAGATGATTCGTTCTAAGATCTACCACGATTATGTCGAGTGCACCATGCTGATTCCGTACACAGAGGGAGCACTGATCTCCTATTTCAATGAGAATGCTTCTATTGAGGAGACGGAATATCTGGCAGAAGGTACCAAAATCAAGATGAATTGTCTATTAAAAGACGTCCAAAAATATAAAAGTTACGTTGTTATCTGAGATAACCCTAGTCACAATTAAGAAAATGCGCTAGAATAAATAATTACAGAACTAGTTGCTTAGATTTCTATATCATACATAGGAGGAAGACCATTGGAGAAAGAGACAGTTATTGTTATAGATTTCGGCGGTCAGTACAATCAGCTCGTTGCCAGACGAGTTCGTGAGAATAACGTGTACTGCGAGATCTATTCCTACAAGACTGATATTGAAAAGATCAAGGCCATGAACCCTAAAGGTATCATCCTGACCGGCGGTCCAGACAGCTGTTATGTGCCAGAAGCCGCTACATGTTCTACTGAACTGTTCGAGCTTGGCATTCCAGTACTCGGTCTCTGCTATGGAGCACAGCTGATGCAGCACCTTCTCGGAGGTGAGGTAAAGCGTGCGGACAAGCAGGAGTACGGGAAGACAGACCTAACGGTAGATACCAGCGCCACCTTATTTAAGGATGTGCCAGAACACACCAGCTGCTGGATGAGTCATTTTGATTACATCTCAAAAGTTGCCTCAGGATTCAAGTCCATCGCTACCACAGAGCATTGCCCTGCTGCAGCAGTTTCTAATGTTGAGAAGGGACTTTACGGTATCCAGTTCCATCCAGAAGTGCTTCACACTCCAGAAGGAACCAAGATGCTTCGCAATTTTGTTATCGATATCTGCGGATGCAAGGGAGACTGGAAGATTGATAGCTTTGTAGATACTACCATCCAGAAGATCCGTGAGGAAGTTGGAGATGGTAAAGTATTATGTGCACTCTCCGGCGGAGTAGATTCCTCCGTTGCAGCGGTACTGATGAGTAAGGCAGTTGGCAATCAGCTGACCTGCGTATTCGTAGACCAGGGACTCTTAAGAAAAGACGAAGGAGACCAGGTAGAGGCCATCTTCGGCGAGAAGGGCAACTACGACCTAAACTTCATCCGTGTCAACGCACAGCAGAGATTCTATGATAAACTTGCAGGAGTCACAGAACCAGAGAAGAAACGTAAGATTATCGGTGAGGAATTCATCCGAGTATTCGAGGAAGAAGCCAAGAAGATTGGCAAGGTTGATTATCTTGTTCAGGGAACAATCTATCCAGACGTTGTAGAGAGTGGACTGGGTGGAGAGTCAGCTGTCATCAAGTCTCATCACAATGTCGGTGGACTGCCAGAGCATGTTGACTTCAAGGAGATTATCGAGCCACTTCGTTACCTCTTCAAGGATGAGGTAAGAAAGGCTGGATTAGAGCTGGGACTGCCAGATTATCTGGTTAACCGTCAGCCATTCCCAGGCCCAGGTCTTGGAATCCGTATTATCGGTGAGGTTAACGCTAAGAAAGTTGCTATCGTACAGGATGCGGATGCTATCTACAGAGAAGAAGTGGATAAGGCAGCCAAAGAGTATGCGGATACACACGATGGGGAGAAGCCAAGCTGGAAACCAGACCAGTACTTTGCGGCTCTTACTAACATGAGAAGTGTTGGAGTTATGGGAGATGAGCGTACCTATGATTACGCTGTTGCCCTTCGTGCAGTCAAGACGATCGATTTCATGACTGCAGAATCTGCACAGATTCCGTTTGCAGTATTAGACCGCGTCATGAATCGCATCATTAATGAGGTAAAGGGAGTCAATCGAGTATTCTACGATCTGACCTCTAAGCCGCCTGGAACAATCGAGTTCGAATAATGCAATAACGCTGGAGAGCCGCTTAAACAGTGGCTCTTCATTTTTGCCGGTGAGAAAATGGTGAGAATTTTTTTAGTTTTTCTCACTTCGGATTGGCTGATTTAACCAGGATAGCTGATCTCTGTATTTAGCCTGGTTTGATAATTCTTTGAATGTATTCTCTAAGATTTGGAACTTGATCTGATTCAGATAAGGGATTACGGACGCAATGTGCTGGTCATGGATGATGACATCATAATATGTTCCCTTTCCCCCGGTGCTTGTCTGGATGGAGGCATCTATATTGGCACCCTGTAAGGTCTTAATCGCTTCAAGGAAGGATGCCAAGTGCACGGCAGCCTTTCCATGTAGTCCCATAGCCTGTTCATGAGAAAAGGACAGGATAGCTGTCAGGCTGCGATCACTCTCAGATTTCGTCCGCATTACAGGATCGAGACCATCTTCCATCAAGATAACGATGGTGTTGACGTAATCAGCATAAGTTTCCACATTCCTTATCTGATCCTGGTTCTTTTCCAGCAGGGAGGAGCAAGACATGGACATTTCCTTTAAGTCCTTCTCTTCCTGATCTTTTAAATTCATAGGAAATTCGTATTTCCAAATCTCATATTCTGTTTTTTTATCTGTAAGATGGTCTATATCATCTTCCGGTTCGGTTATCATTTCTTCTCTTCGTTTATCCCAGACCTCCAGCATTTTGATCAGGGTCTGAGATTCTTTATCCCGCTTGTTCATCACAATGGAGAAAGTATAATCATCATTTTCCAGATGGAAATCATAACCTTCCTCCAATTCGAAAAAAACATGCATGATATCAGATTCATTCTTGATATTGATGTCAGAGAGCGCAGATGGATCAGCCCCTAGGGCTTTTGTAATTGCAGTTAGTTTATCGATCCTGGGTGTTCTCACATCATTTTCATACTGGCGGATACGGTCGCCGGGAAGGCCAACCATACTGCCCAGTTCTGCCTGTGTCAATCCGCGCAATTTTCTTAGATTTCGTATTTTCTGACCGATTGTCATCGGGACACCTCTTTCTTGAATTCTTTTTCTTAAGTATAAACGAATGGAAGATAAAAATCCATGAGAAAATCAACACAATATAAATACAATTAAGTACTTTTTTATAAATTAGAAAGATAATAGAAATAAAATACATACTATAAAGTACTTTACAAAAACATAAATAAAGAGTATACTCGACACAAGTACTAAAAAGTACTTGAATAATTAATGCTTGGTTTGGAGGTGAAGCTATGAGAGAGAAGATGTATGTAACCGTAACTGAGATCTGTAATGACTGGGGAGTATCAAAACCTCAGGCTTATAAAATGATCCGGCAGATGAATCAGCAGATGCAGCAGATGAATCCACATCTGATCGTAGTTGCGGGAAAGGTTAATCGCAAATTCTACGAGGAGAGTTGTTATGGTTTGCATTCTGTATCCGATTCGAAGTCCGTGAGGAAGGAAGAGAGGTGACAGTAATGTCGGTTAACAAGGATAAGGAAAGCGGTAAATGGAGAGTCTATGTCAATTATAAAGACTGGCAAGGAAATGATAAGGTTTTCACAAAACGTGGATTTCGAACTAAGAGAGAGGCTAGGGAATTTGAGAGAGAATTTCTCCTTCAAAAATCCAAGGACATGAGTATGTCTTTTGAGAGGTTCACGGAGATCTATCTGGAGGATATCGGTCCTAGGCTGAAGCTAAATACGATGAGGAATAAAAAGTATATAATCGCTCAAAAAATTCTCCCGTATTTTGGAAAGATGAGCATTGCCGAGATCACACCCACGGATGTCATGAAGTGGCAGAATGAGCTGATGTCCATCAGAGACAGGTCGGGAAGAGGATATACGCCGACATACCTGCGGACGATTCAGAATCAGCTCAGTGCGATATTTAACCACGCCTGCCGCTATTATGCACTCAGCAAAAATCCTTCCGCTATCGTCGGCAAGATGGGGAGCAGCAAGACCCATGAGATGATGTTTTGGACCCGGGAAGAGTATCAGAAGTTCGCCGAGATCATGAAGAAAAAGCCGGTATCCTACTACGCTTTTGAAATACTGTATTGGACTGGGATACGGTTGGGAGAACTTCTCGCTCTGGAGAGGGCAGATATTGATCTGGAGAAGCAGACACTGAATGTTAACAAATCATTTCAGAGAATCGATGGGAAGGATCTCATCACGTCTCCGAAGACAGAGAACTCCTATCGGGTGATTGACCTGCCGAGTTTTCTCTGCAGAGAGATGGAAGATTATTTTGGGATGATCTACGGCTGCCAGGATAATACCAGGCTGTTCGAGGTCTCCAAGAGCTACCTTCATCATGAGATGGACCGTGGGGCCAGAGAGGCCGGAGTAAAGCGTATCCGCCTGCATGATCTCAGGCACAGCCATGTGGCTCTTCTGATCGACCTGGGCTTCTCTACGGTGGATATCGCCAAGAGGCTGGGGCATGAAGGACCGGCAATCACTTACACCTATGCACATCTTTTCCCTTCCAAGGGGACGAAGATGGCGCAGGCATTGGAATCATCCCATGATCAGGGGATGGAGGAAATTGATGATGAGTAAGATATTCAGAAGAGACAGTCTGGTAGAAAATGTCACAGTCAAAAAGAAAAAAGAGAAAAACAGAGTGAGAAATTCTTATGTTAACTTTCGGGTCACACCAGAGCAAAGAAAGATCATAGAGCAGAGAATCGCACTGTGTGGGATGAAGAAGCAGGATTTCTATACGGAGAGCCTCATCCACCAAAAGATCACGGCAGTGGGAAATGTCAAAACATTCGATGAGATGAGACGGCAGATCAGAACAATCGATCGGCATCTTGCTTCGGTCGAGAGAACAGACCAATTGGATCTTGAAGTTCTGGAGGCCCTCAGGACAATTTTGGAGATCCTGGATGGATGGGAAGAAAGGGAAGGAGAGTAAATGTTGAACCAAAAAGAAATGACTGCCCCTAACACATCTGTTGGCGCAGATGACGGGCAGCCACATGTAATTCACAATCATAGTATAACAGACAATCCGGCGGCTAACAAGGGAAAGATGAGAGGAGACAGCGTAAATTCTGTCTCTGTGAATGAACTCCTGGATCATACATTTGAACCAAGGCCACCGGTGATCGATAAACTTCTTTACCCGGGGACCTACCTCTTTGTAGGTCCTCCAAAAGTAGGAAAATCATTCCTGATGCTTCAGCTCGGATATCATGTTTCTAAGGGAAAAGATCTTTGGGGCTACCATGCAAGTCAGGGCGGGGTTCTCTACCTCGCCCTGGAGGATGATTATTTCAGGATCCAGCAGAGACTGTACAAGATGTATGGAGCAGAAGGGTCGGATGATTTCAGATTGTCGATCAAGGTAAGAACATTACAGACAGGCTTGATCGATCAGCTGGAAGAATATCTCCGGCAACGTAGCGATACGAAGCTGATCATCATCGATACCCTTCAGAAGATCCGCGGAGTCCAGGGGGATCAGTACAACTATGGGGCCGACTATGATGTCATTACGAAGCTGAAGAAATTCAGTGATCAGCATAATGTCTGTGTTCTGGTTGTGCATCACACCAGGAAGATGAGCTCAGAAGACAGCTTTGAGATGATCTCAGGGACCAATGGGATCTTCGGGGCTGCGGATGGGGCCTTTGTGATCACGAAGCAGAAGAGGATGGATGACAAAGCGATCCTTGACATCACGGGAAGAGATCAGCCCAATGAGACCTTAACGCTATATTTTGATAAGGGACACTGTATCTGGAAGTGTACCTGTAAGAGCAGTGAGAAGACAGTGGAGGCAAATGTGGAAGATCCAGTGCTGAAGGCTGTCGCAGATCTTATCAGAGATGGGAACTGGGAAGGCACACCGACAGAATTACATAATCTGATCGGCAAGGACTTCACGAAACCACATTTTCTGACAAGGTATCTGAATGTCAGAGTAAATGATCTCTTAAGCAGGTATGGGATCAGATACTGGCAGACCCGGACCAGTAGCAGCAGGATGATTCACATTGGGCGGAGAACAGAAAATAAATCAACAGAATGACGCTGATTATGTCATATACAGGGGGGTATCAAGCGTCATCAGCGTCATCGAGGAGGTGATAGCGATGAAAAATGTGATGTTTGATGAAAAATTTGTAAATGCACTGATGCAGTATTTCTTTTTAGGAGATGAGTCAAAAGAGAACTACATTTGCAGAGAGCTGGAAAAGAAAGCGAAAAAGCTGGCAGCTCATGCTTACTATTCCAAGTATCGCGGTGCAGAAACGAAGGAAGAGAAAGACCAGTATTACAAAAAATATCTGGAGTTTCGCAACCAGTAAGATCTTTCCTTGATTACCTAAAGTACAGGAACGTTACGTTCCTGTAAAGGTATCCAAAGGAAAAACAAAGAGGAGGAGGAGAAGGCTATGGCGAGAAGAACGGTAGATGAAAGATTAGAAGAAGCAAGGAAGATGAAAGAGAGATATGCAGCACAGGAAAAAAAGCTGATGCAGCAGAAAAAAGAGGACGACCGGAAGGCAAGGACCAGAAGGCTGATCCAGATCGGGGCGGTAGCCGAGAAAGTGCTGGGCGCTCCGATCGAGGGAGATGGACTTGCAAGGTTCGAAAGGTTTCTGTCGGATCAGGAGAGACGGGGACGTTATTTTTCCAGAGCTATGGAAATCCAGGAGCCTGAGGAGACGGAATTCCGGTAAAAAAATTCTGTTTGTGCGACCCCTTAGCTTCAGCTAAGGGCGCACTTATACGTGGGCAGAGCCCGACGTGACTAAGTGCGGTCCTCAGGCGGACGGCGTCCGGCAGGCCGGAAAGAATAACGGAACCATCTCATTTCGACAAGGGAGGTGATGATTATGGCCATCTATCACTGTTCTATTAAGATCATCGGAAGATCCAGAGGGAGGTCCGCGGTGGCGGCCGCAGCTTACCGTTCCGGAGAAAGACTGAGAGATGAGGAGACCGGACTCCTGCATGATTTCACCAGAAAAGTCTACTAATAAAAAGTCAAGCATAAATTTATGGAATTAAAAATAGAAAAGATGGCACCACAA
>JAXJRI010000025.1:0-4501 GCA_036310685.1 Lachnospiraceae bacterium
CATAGGTGATCTTGACCTCCACCGGTGCCTCGGGTTCTATTTTGGCGCCTTCGCCGTTATAGATGGTCACATCAAAGAATCTGGCAAAATCCAGCTTTGCGAGATAATTCTCCTGGGTGGACTGTTCCTGCAGCACCTGCAGGGTCTTCTCATAGTATTCTTCGTACTCTTCGCCACCCTCGAGGATCTCGACGGCTGTCAGGGTCGATCCGTTCGGGATCTTCGCCTCCGGCCCGTAAGTGACACTGATCTCATATGTATCGCCGCTCGCCGTCATCACCTTGGTGCTGAGCGTCTCGGTTCCCACGATTGCATATACTGAAAAGCTGTCAGCTGTAAATTTTACTTCTTTAACTTTATTTTTATCGGTAGAAGTCTTAGTTGCAGCTCCGATCAGCTCTGCTTTCTTTTCGTCTGGAAGATGAATGATGCTGATATCATCCTGATCTTCTAATCTCACTGGATTTGCATAAGAGATTTTCACCTTGACTGGTGCCTCTGGCTCAATCTCTGTCTTCTCGCTACCCTGACCCTTAACAAATGAAATATCAAAGAATCGAGAATAATTCAATTTGGCATCATCGTTTTCTTCTTTCAGTTTAGCGACTGCCTTCTTGTAGTATTTCTCATATGCTTCTGGATTAGTTCCCTTCTTAATCTCTTTAACTTCAAGAGAAACTCCCTTAGGGAATTTTGCTGCTTGGTCAAAAGATGCCTCGATTGTGTAATCATTTGCTTTCTCATATTTCAGAGTTGTTGGCTCTGTGATGAGTTCTGCTTTTTCAGCCTCAGTAGCTTCTTCCTTCGCTTCAGTTGCCTCTTCTTTTTTCTCTGTTGCTGTGGTTGCCTTCTCTTTGGCTCCCGTAGCTTTCTCTTTTGCCTCGGTTGCCTTCTCTTTGGCTTCCGTGGCTTTCTCTTTTGCTTCCGTCGTGGTTGTGGCTTCCTCTTTCGCCTTGGCCTCAGTCGTCTTCTCCTCTGCCTTCACTTCGGATTCCGTTTTGACAGACTCTGTCGCGGCCTGTTCACCGGTCCATGCAGATCCTGGCAGAGTCAGGATATTGACGGTTGCGAGTACTACGACAACAGCTAATGCTGCGACTACTTTTAACCAGCGTTTATAATCTTTTTTCTGGTTCAGTAATTCTCGTATCTTCTTATTCATATTCTGCTCCTCCCTTTTCCTACTTTTCTTCTATGTATCTGCTAATGAATGAATCCGATATGCTTAAGCGGCCAGATCCTGAATAACAGCTTTCCGGCGACCTGATCAGTCGAGATGCATCCGACTTGTGTGTTTCGTGAATCTACGGATACGGCTCGGTTATCACCCATCACAAAGATTCGTGATTCTGGTACCTGATACGGAAGCTTGATGTTGGTCTTTCCGTAGGATTTATGTTCAATGTAAGGCTCGTCTAAGGTCTTTCCATTGACCGATACGGTACCATCTTTGCTTATGTCAACCCACTCGCCTGGGTTTGCAATCACTCGTTTTACAAGGATACGGTTGTTGTAGTAGAGTGCTACGACATCTCCCTGTTTGAACTTCTTGGTTTTCACGGATACGACGTAGTCTAGATTGTGAATCGTCGGCTGCATCGATTTACCGAAGATCTGGAAGACTGGTGTGAATAACATTGCGATCAGTACCGCGACCGCCGCCACAACTAAGAGGGCATATATCGTTCGCCTGAGAGTCTTGAAGTATTTCTCCCTCTTCTCCTCTCTCGCCAGCTGCGCTTGGTATCTTCCTCTTCTCTCCTGTGTCTCTTGAGGGCTGCTGTCTCCCGGAGTATCCGTCTTGTCTTTCCCCTCTAGCTCGTTGAGCTTCTCATCTTGTTCGATTACAATCTTTAGAAGCTCTGACTTCTTCAGTTGTTTTAAATCCTTCTCCTTCATGCTGTCCCTCTAACTAATCTCCTCATAAGTGAGGAATCACTCACATTTATTCTCGAAATAAAATGGACAACCATTGGCGGTCCATCTTACATGCTTAAATAAGATGAGGTCCTCATCTGTGACGATTCTCCTTCGAATCCTGATCTCTATCTTATGATCTTGCTTATTATCTTATGATATCATACCAAGTTAGGTATCCTGTAAACTGCATTTCCCTACTTGATTCCTATCATTCTTTCTGATTTCGATCAGTGAGCTCTTACTCACTTCACGTATATACAATATATCATCATTTAAGAAAAATCCAAACTACCCAAGTGGATAGTCTCGGTAGTTATAATTGACGTTTTTATTCTTTTACACTACCCAATTATCTAGTTTCTCTTCGATGTTTCTCGTATTCTTGAAGTATCTCTCCTATAAGTGAGTATATACTTATCATTTTCTTTACTATAGTATCATATCGCTTTTTATCAGTCAATTGATTCCACATGGTTTCTCACGTATTTTACTTAAGCATTTTTCAATCTAAAAATCCGCCCTCACTGACATTTATTGCCAATGAGGGCGGATGCATTTTTTTGACTAGTCTGCAAGCGGGCTGCCAGTGGCGCTTCAACTTGTTGACTTAAGAACCCGTCAATTATTTGTTCAATTCCTCTAAGATATCGTGCATATCTTCTGCGACCATATAGTCTGCGAAGTGGAAGATCGGCGCGTATTCATCAGAGTTTACGGCGATGATCAATGGATCGCCCTTAATTCCCTCGGTGAACTGGATGGCTCCGGAGACTCCGAAGATCAGGCAGATGTCCGGGCGGATGACGATACCGGATTCTCCGATCTGATACTCGAATGGGATGTATCCCTGGTCGGCGATTGGGCGGCTTCCTGCCACAACGGCGCCCTGTTTCTTGGCGTATTCTTTGACCAGATCTAAGTTGTGATTCTCTAAGGTACCCTTTCCAGCACATACGACGAACGGTGCTCCCGTGAGGTAGTCTACTGTCGCTGTCTTTTCGACATTATCACAGCTGATGGCAGATTCTTCCCGTCCTGCTGTCCTGGTATCGGCTGCCACTTCGGTATCTGCTCCTTCTGCTGGATCATAGAATCCCTGGCGGATGGTGATCAGCTGGATTCCCTCGGTGATATCACAGCTTACCATAACCTGTGATCCAAAGGAAGGCTTGATCTGGTGGATGATGGTCTTGCCACCTGCAACTTCTGTCTTTAACTCGGTGACATCACTGGTCATTCCTAATCCCAAGCTCATCTGAACTCTGGACATGAGCTCACGGTTTACCTTGGTTGCCGGGATGAGGAGTACCGAAAGATCGGCTGCCTTTAAGGTATCGGCAACAATCTTGCTTAAGGCATCGGTCTGGTAGAATGCTACCCCAGGAGTCTCAATCAGATGAAGTTTGTCGACTCCCAATAGGTTCATCTCTTTCTTATAAGAAGATACTCCTTCGCCGAAGGCATAGATTGCGACCGGCTCTCCGGAAACTTCCTTAATCTGTCCTGCTGCCGTGACGAGTTCTGGGAGCATACGGTCGATACTGTCTCCCACTACCTGTGTGAAAATTCCAATCTCAGACATTTGCTTTTCTCCTCTCACTAATCAGCTCTGTAATCTTAGCTGCGATCTCCTTCGGGCTGCCTGTAATCCTCTCAGCGGTCTGGGCTTCCTGATTCTTAACGGTATCCGTTACCACGGATAAGGAACCCTTCTTTCCGATGAGATTCTCGTCTAATCCTAACTCCTTGTTGGTGATGGTGATGATCTCATGCTGGTTGGCCGCTACCTGATTGCGCAGGGTTGGCAGCTCATGCTCATTGGCTCCGAATGGGACCGTGAGAAGAACCGGGGTCTTTACGGTAAGGTGGTAGGTGCTTCCCTCCACCTTCTTATCCACCTTGATGGTCTTGTCGTCCTCTGCCTTGACTTCGATGGCCTCTGCAACATCTGGGATTCCCAGATACTGAGCGATCATCGGTCCGACCTGACCGGTTGCTCCATCGTTGGACTCAGCTCCTGTGAATACCAGGTCGTATGGTCCCTTCTGTTTTAAAGCCTCGCCTAAAACTCTGGCGGTTGCTAAGGTGTCTCCGCCGGCGAATGCTTTATCGCTTAAGAGGTAGGCTTTGTCTGCGCCCAGTGCCAGGCAGTAATGAAGGGAACGGATGGCATCCTCTGGTCCCATGGTGTAGGCATCTACATCAGCACCTGTCGCTTCCTTGATTCTTCTGACCACTTCCATGGCATTTTTATCGCAGGGATTGATCTCTCCCGCTGCGCTGTTCCGGATGAGGTTATGTGTGACCGGATCGATCTCTACCTTAGAATCCACCGGAACATGTTTGATACATATTGCGATTCTCATGTTGTACTCCTATCGTCTTTTTTTCTGAAATCTATCGACTATCTATCCATTAACATTCATGACATTTTATTCATTTCTTTAAAAAGGGGACTACCCATTTCTGTTTTGGGGCCTCTCTTCTTTAATGGTGTGGGTGTCAAAAGTGAATTGGGATGATGAATTTTGACATTGTAGTCATTTTAGGCGTGGTGTCAAAAGTGACTACGGAATGTTCC
>JAXJRI010000026.1:0-11810 GCA_036310685.1 Lachnospiraceae bacterium
GGAATGTGGGAGTCGCAAAGCGACGTAACATACGTAGTCACTTTTGACACCCACGCCATGTGATTCTACTATACCATATAAAATTAAAGTATTATTGAATCTGGACACAATTTGTTCGCACCTTTTTAATATTTCATTCACAAATTGACCATAAACTCGATACATTTACTTGCTAACCTTTTTTCATCAGGAAATGTTAGACATGGCGAGAAATTCTGCCTGAAAGGGAGTAAGAAAGGAGTCCTGAAAAATGAAGAGAGTAGATAAAAGCAAGAAGAATCAAGGTCAAGTTCGATATTTATGGCGGAAGAAGGTAATGATTCCTGCAGTAGTCGCAGTTGCTGTCTCCACGGTCGGAGTTTCCGCTTTCCATGCCACCCATGAGTCAGCGAAAGAGACAGATACGACTGAGGTAATGAAGTCAGCCACTGCCCAGGTTAGTGATCTTGCCACCACCATTAGTTCGACAGGCACGCTGGAAAGTGATGACTCTATTGCTGTGGACATCCCTTCTGGTTTAAAGATAAAGAAGGTTCTGGTATCCTCAGGTGACACAGTTAAGAAAGGCACCAAGCTTGCAACAGTTTATAAATCTTCCGCTGCCAGTCTTCTCTTAAATGTCCGCGATTCCATCGATACTTTAGAAGATGAGATTGATGATCTGGAGGACGAGGATGATATCAATGATACCGATTCTGATAGTTATCTTCAGAAGTTAGTCTATGACCAGGAACTAAGCGATCTTGAGAAAGAAGAGGATGACCTGGAAGAGATTGTCGAGAATGGTTATATCGTTAGTGATAAAGCGGGAACAATTAATGCGGTCAATCTGTCTGCAGGGTCCACAACAGCAGCCAATGCCTCGACAGATACCAGCAGTGATGGTGGGAACAGTCAGTCAGATACGACTACTTCTTCTGGGGCTTCTTCGACAGCATCCAAGACTAGTAGTGTCACTGCTTCTAGCTTGAGTAGCAGCAGTGCAAATACTGCCAAGATCGTGCGTCTTTCTACCGCTTCAGGAGATAGTGAGGCAGGTTCTGTAGATACGACCATGGCTGACAGTACAGAGACAAGTGAGAATTCTTCGGAGAGTAATACACAGTCTAATGAGTCCACAAGTGAGAAATCTACAGAATCTTCCTCATCATCAGATGATACAAGGGAGGATTCTTCGCAATCTCAGTCGTCTGCTTCTGACACTGCCAATAATAAAAACAGCCAAACTTCATCAGGGAATAGCCAAGTAACTACCATCTCAAGTGACAGCATTTCTTCTATCACAATAACAAGACCAAGGGTAGGAGGAAGTCTTCCACAGACAATCGAGGGGTCTAATGCCTACGCTGGAACCATCCGTTGGAGCACCACTAAGCTGCAGGCAGGTAAAACGGTAACGGCTACAATGACGCTTACCGCAAAAGACGGATATGCATTTACTACTTCCGAAGATTACAAGGGGATTACGATTTCAGGAGGAAAGGTAAAGTCCGCTTCCGTTCAGGGAGGAGATCAGACTCAGGGGAATCAACTGATTTTGAAGGTGACTTACACAGTGGCAGGAGAAGACTCTGGCAAGCAGTCTAACTCGTCTTCCGGAAATAAAGATAATACTTCTGCTGGGATGTCTTCCGGTGGCAGATCAGGTTCTTCAGGAGGAGTTGTGACAAATGCGACAGCTTCTGGTGCGAGCAGTGGCAGTGAGTCTACAAGTGATTCCTCATCCACAGATACTTCTACCAATGTAGATTTAGCAGATGACTATGTCGACGCAGTCACCTTGATTTCTGGTGATGACATGGTGGTTGATGTGTCTATTGATGAAGAAGACATCAATTCTGTCAAAGTTGGTCAGACGGCAACGGTTACCCTGGACGCAATTTCAGGACAGAGCTTTGAGGGGGAGATTACCTCCGTCAGCAATGCGGCATCTAATTCTGAAAGTGGATCTGTAAAATACACAGCAGAGGTCACAATTGATAAAACTTCAGAGATGCTTGATGGAATGACAGCCACAGCGGTCATTAATGTGGAAGAAGCAGAAGATGCTATCGTTATTCCTTCTGCAGCAATTCAGGAAAGTCAGGGAAGTGTTTATGTCTACACCACGAAGGAGAAGGATGGAACCTTGTCCGGAAAAACAGAAGTAACAACAGGACTTTCTAACGGATCTTCTGTTCAGATTACAGACGGTCTGAAAGAAGGAGATAAGGTCTACTATACAATTACGACTAACTCGAACAGCTCTGACCAAAATTCTAAGCAGAACAGGGGACAGGATTTTGGTCAGGGAGGACCAGGCGGTAATGGAGGTGGAAGACCTTCTGGCGATCCATCCGGTGGAAATGGAGGGAAGTAAATGAGTCTTATCAGCTTAGATCATGTTTCCAGAATATATTATATCGGAGGAGAGGAAGTCAGGGCCTTAGATGATGTCAGCCTTCAGATTGAAGAGGGAGAGTTTGTAAGCATTATTGGCCCATCCGGCAGCGGAAAGTCTACCATGATGAATATTATCGGCTGCCTGGACCAGGCTGATCAGGGACAGTATTACTTGAATGGCCAGCCGATTGAGGATTATTCGGAGATAGAGCTCGCCCATGTCAGAAATCAACAGATTGGCTTTATCTTTCAGAACTTCAATCTGATTGGCAATCTCACTGCATGGGAAAATGTCGAACTTCCTCTGATTTATCAGAAGATTCCTAAGGCAGAGCGGATCAAGAGGGTGAAGGATGCCCTGGAGCGGGTGGAACTTGGATACAGGGAAGATCATAAGCCGAATGAACTTTCTGGAGGCCAGCAACAGCGTGTGGCGATTGCACGAGCTATTGCCACAAGACCTTCACTCTTTCTCGCAGATGAGCCAACGGGTAATCTGGACTCGCAGACGGGAGAGGATATCATGGAGCTCTTTCATGAACTTCACAGGCAGGGTAATACGATTGTCCTGATTACCCATGATGAGAAGGTTGCTGTTCAGGCAGAACGAAGTATCCGAATTCTAGATGGGCACGTTCAGAATCTGGGCAATGCCAGTCAGAGTATTGGGGAGCAGGCCCTAAAGGATAGTCTGAGAGGGGAGGCGGTTTTATGTTGATCAAGGAAGCCTTTCGTATGGCAGTCAAATCAGTGAGGGGTAATAAGATGAGATCTTTCCTCACCATGCTGGGAATTATCATCGGAGTCATGGCTCTGGTAGTCCTCGTCTCTATTGCCAATGGGACTTCAAAGTCCGTATCGGATTCCATCAATTCCCTAGGAGCCAACACACTTACCGCTCAGATCTCTGATGATAAGGGAGATCCACTCTCCATAGAAGAAGTGAATAAGCTTGTCAAGAATCTCAAACATGTCAAGGAGGTCTCTCCCAGCGCCCAGGCAAATGTGACTGCCTACAGTGATTTTTCCAAGAAATATTCTTCTGATGATTCTACGGCGGATACGACTGTCTATGGCACGGGAAGTGCATACGGTGACATTGAGGGCCTTACCTTAGAAGAAGGTCGATATTTCAATGTCAGTGATGTCAACAATCATACCAATGTTGTGATCTTGTCTTCTGATTTGGCGGAGGATATCATGGGCAATAGTAATTGTCTTGGAAGTACGATTAAGCTTGATGGAGTAGCTTATCAGATTATCGGTATCTTAGAATCCGAGGACAGCTCTTCTTCCGGAATGGGAATGATGAAACATGGGAATTCGTCTAGCTATCGATCTTATAAAGCTTACATTCCATATACCTCTCTGGTTAGATTATCGGACAGTGTTTCTTCAGAAGTTACTTCCTTTGTCGCATCCGCAACGAGTGAGGATGCTATAGATCATGCGGAACTTGAGCTGACACAGGCTCTGTTAACACAGCTAGATAATGATTCGGATGCGTTTACTATTCAGAATCAGTCAGAGATTGCCAGTGCGATGGAAGATGTCAATAGTTCTATGACGCTGATGCTCGGTGGAATCGCAGCGATCTCCCTCTTGGTAGGCGGTATCGGAATTATGAACATCATGTTAGTATCTGTCACAGAGCGAACGAGAGAGATTGGAATTCGTAAGGCAATCGGTGCTGTAAGAGGAGTCATCATGCTTCAGTTTCTTTTAGAGTCTATGATTTTAAGTCTGATGGGATGCACACTGGGAATTGTTGGATCTCTGATTGCGATTAAGATTATTTCAGTCATTGCGGGAACATCTTACGCTATGTCTATGCCAGTTGTCGGAGCGGCAATCCTTTTTTCCAGTCTGATTGGTATCATTTTTGGAATCTACCCAGCTAACAAGGCGGCCAAGAAGAATCCAATCGAAGCTTTGCGCTATACAGGCTGAGTATTATTAGGTGAACTACTCGGTAATTGAATTGCCAAGGATTCCTGTTATGTGTCCTAAAGACACAATGGAAGGGAGACTGCCTCATATTTCTTACATCAGTGACATCTCATTGATGATCAGGTGGAAGTTCAGTCCTAGGCTGTTGGCTGCCCGCTTGCATAAGAGCATTCGGTCCATAAAAATCTCGAAGTATTCACCAATCTCACCATAACGGGTATCAACATGCATTTTTAACTTAATGCCAGAATGATCTTTGTTGATCTTGATCTCGGTTCCGGTAGCGGAATAATTGACACGGTCGTGGATATCGAACTGGTCTTGATGCTCCTGCTGAACTCGGCTCCTTCGGACGTCAGATTTATCAGCGAGGATGAGCGCCGCACTGATGCGATTGACTGGGACTCCGTTACCCTCATCGTGATTACCGATAGCGCAGATAATCGGGGCGATATCCTCTGGTGGAACGTGCATCTCGTTGAGAATCTGAAATGCCATCAGGGCACCAGACTGGCTGTGGTCGACGCGGTTGACGATATTGCCGATATCATGAAGCCAGGCAGCGGTCAGAGCCAGATCGATGGTATGATCTTCTTCTCCCAGGGTTTCTAAAATATATCGGGTGCGGTTTGCTACAATTTTCACATGAGCAAAGCCATGTTCAGTATATCCCAAGGCTTTCAGAGCCTTGTTTTGGCATTCGATATAGATTCTTGCCGCTTTATTCTTTACAATTTTTGAGAACAGGGGAAAACGTTCCATATCCTGGCGGAGATTCTCCTGTTTTTCTTTTGACTTTTTCTCTTTGTCTTTTAATCTTTTCTCTTTCTCTTTTTTACTCATTATCTTACTCTGCTATCGTGATCTATAGAAAAGGGTTACTTTTTCATTATAGCAGGGGGAGCTACCTTTAGAATCAATAGCACAAAGATTTCCAAATCTCTATCCTCTCACTTTTCAGAAATTTTACTCAGGGAAGTAAGATGATTCTTGTGGAAGAAATATCTGAAATTCGCGCAGGAATCTCTCTGCAATCGGAGAAAAAACTTGTCCCTTCTTCCAGATAAAATACATAGGAGTGAGGAGCGGCGGTTGCAAAGGTATACGTTTGAGGTCGCTGCTTTGACTGGTATCGACTAGCTTATCAAAGGTTAGGAGGACTCCTAGATTTCTTTTGGCAAAGACAGACCCGTTGTAGGATAGACGAAAGCTTCCTTCCAGATGGAGGTCCTGAAAATAATTCCCCGCCCAAGGCTCAATGTCATTCTTCCAGGACTGCTCTGAGCAGAAGAGGTTATACCCTTTCAGATCCTTAGCAGTTAGGAAATCTTTATTGGAAAGCTCATTATCCTTAGAAACGATGGCAACCCATCGGTCAGCCTCCGGGAAGCGGACGGCGTTATATTTGTTAAAATCAGGTTCCTCCACGATGGCGGCAAAATCTAGAATGCCTTTCTCCAGAGTATCGGTTACCTGCTCAGTATCTCCGCTGGTGATGTGATATCTGAGATTAGGATATCTGACCTTGAACTGGGTGATAAAGTCTGCCAGAAACCCTACCTGGTAACTCTCAGCCAGACCAAGATAGATATCTCCTCCCGAGATATCCGACAGGGCAGAAAAACTATCTTGAATCTTATTGGCCATGGCAATGAGATCCGCTGCCTGCTTTCTTAAGAGCATTCCTGCATCGGTGAGTTCAATGTGAAAACTGTGGCGGATAAAGAGCTTCTGACCTAGTTCCTCCTCCAATGATTTGATCTGTCTAGAAAGGGTCGGCTGGGTGGTGTGAAGAATCTCAGCTGCCTTAGAGATGTTCTCTTCCCTGGCTATTGTCAAAAAGTTTTTCAGTACTTTTAATTCCATGATATCGTCCTTTTTTGATAGTTATTTGATTCATTTTCTGATGTTATTTTAGCATGATATACATTATTTGTATATCATAATAGAGAAAATAGGCATTAGCGAATACTTACTGACTGGAGTACACTAGGATTAACTAATAGGAGGGCAGGAATGTTGAAGTCGCAGAGCGGCGGAACATTCCTTAGTCACTTTTGACACCCACATTATAGAATATAGTTATTGTAAAGGAGAAATCAATTATGTTAACAAAAGCTGCAGAGAACTTTTTATTCTATAATCCAACAAAATTATTATTCGGACCTGGAAAGTTAGGAGAACTCCATGAGCAGAAACTTCCCGGTAAGAAAGCTTTACTTCTTACATCCAAGGGACAATCCATGTACAAGAATGGATCCTTCGATAAGACAGTTGAGGAGCTTACCAAAGCTGGGGTTGAGTATGTACATCTTGCGAATGTTGTAGAGAATCCGGGGAAAGAAGACTGTGAGGAAGCAGGAAAGTTTGCAAGAGAGCATGGCTGTGACTTTATCGTAGCATTAGGTGGTGGAGCTGTCTTGGATTCTTCCGTTGCGGTAGCTCTGATGGCAACCAATGAGGTTGATCTCTGGGATCTTGTTTTCGGTGGAACAGGTAAAGGTAAGATCGCTGAGAATGATCCACTTCCAATCGTGACAATCGCAACCACTTCCGGTACTGGCTCTGAGATGAATGAGTGGGGTGTTATTAGCAAGATGGATACTCATGAGAAGATTGGTCTTGGCGATGAGAGATGTAAACCAAGAATCGCTGTTGTCGATCCAACTTATATGCTTACAGTTCCCGCAAAATATACAGCATACCAGGGATTCGATGCTCTCTTCCACAATACCGAGGTTATGATGAGCACAAGCTTAAATCTTATGTCTGAGGCAATCGCACTTTCTGCCATTAAGAACATCTATGAGTACCTTCCAATCGCAGTGAAAGAAGGAAGCAACTTAGAGGCTAGAACTCACATTGCCTATGCTGCTACTATGGCAGGAATTACCATGCAGCTGACAAGCACGACAGCTCAGCATTCTATGGAGCATGCTATGAGTGCATACCACAGAAATCTTCAGCATGGTGCCGGTCTTATCATAATTTCTAGAGAGTTCGCTCAGTTCTTCATTGACAAGCATGCTTGTGATGAGAGATTTATCAAGATGGCAAAGGTTATGGGATATCCACACAGCAAGGATCCACAGGACTTTATCCGTGCTTTAGTCAAATTGCAGGAAGACTGTGGTGTAGCGGATCTTAAGATGAGCGATTATGGATTTACGAAAGATGAGTGCATGACACTGGCTAAGTGCTCCAGAGATACGATGGGCGGACTTTATGCCGCAAACCCATGCGAGGTTTCTGATGAAGACATCGCAGGAATCTTTGAGCGCAGCTATCAATAAAACGATGAATGACAATACGAGGGAGGTCCAATATCTTCTAACAAAAACTGGATTATCAGAGGAACAGTGTCAGCAGATATTAGATCAGGTAGAACAGGGCAATCATTCGAATCTAAAACAGCTTCTTCGGAGATACCGTGCAGGGCTCATGAAGGATCTGCACGAGAGTGAGGAGAGGGTAGATTCTTTTGATCTTCTGATGTACTATTTAAAGAAAAATAACGCGGAGGAATCATAATATGGGTGAAAAAATTGTACAGACTGCAGGAAGAGCGGCACTGGGTGAGTTTGCACCAGACTTTGCACATTTCAACGATGATGTACTCTTCGGGGAGAACTGGAATAATCAGGACATTGATGTAAAGACCCGCTGCATTATCACATTTGTTGCTTTAATGGCACAGGGGATCACAGACAGTTCACTTGTCTATCATCTGCAGAATGCGAAAGCACACGGTGTGACAAAAGTGGAATTTGCAGCTATCGTAACCCATGTCGCTTTCTATGCAGGTGCGTGTGATATAATAGGGCTAAATCAGAACAAAGCCGCATAAACAGTGGCTTGGGAATGGTTTGGCCCTTACTATTTTGCAGCATGAAAGCAGGATTTTGGTTAAGGACAGCGCTGAAATTATCTAAAATCTCACTTGACCTTGATGCGTCAGGGAAGCCGACGGGTTTCCTATATCATAGGCTGGAGGTGAGTATAATCTTTTGACGCAGTAGCAGTAGTTTGATTTATTGTAGTTATTTTATTAAGGGCTAAATCAGTTTATGGAAGTTTTTTCTGTGATCTGGTTTAGCCCTTTTTTGTTTTGAGAGAGGTGGCGGCTATGGGAATGATATTTATGGCAGCAGGCAGAGTGCTTCATTTCATATTAAAAGCTGTGTGGAAGATGATATGTGTGGCAGGAGTATTGTTGGTATGCCTTGCGAAGATATTTATCATGATGCTTCTTGCCATGCTTCAGATAGTCTTTGGTATTGTGAGACTTGGCGAGACTGTATGAAGAAGTGAGGCAAAATCCGAAACAGGCGGATTTTCCAAACAAATGTAGGCATATCTACGGATTACAGAGGTTAGTTGTAGTGTATCATAGTATGCGTGGTGAAGATGACGGAGATTATTAAGAAATTCGGTAAACTCGGATTTTGTGAAAAATCGTAGGCATTTTCACGGACAAAAGGGGTTTTGCCCCTGCTATGATATATATGTCGAACAAAATGAGGTTCGGCATCCTACAACTAAATAGTAGGCATGATTAGAAAGTCTCCTAAATCCTGTTATCAGGAAACTTCGGGATGTGGTGCGATGAAGGTCGGTGGCAACACTGCTCAGAAAGGCTGCTAGCCCAACCCGGGATTATGGATAAAAGTATCCATATAATAGAGGGAGACCGGAACACCGAAGCTGTGAGCTAAAAGCAAGAACAGTAGGGAGCTGGCTACTCGTGAAGAACCCTTGAGCAAGGTGCGAAAAGTGTGACAAATGTCGGAATCATGTCGAGATAACACGATCCTTACATGTTTGGATGCCTGCATCTTTAAGGGTCTGTGAGAGGATGATAGCTTCTTATATGATATTCATCTTATACATACCATCTTCTCACAAGCCCTTAAGGGTTTGGATAATCGCCTGATGGAAGTGATAACCTGCAAATATCACAACCAAAGACGCTGATGAATCTGGGAAATGGAGGTTGAGCAACATGGATGATTTAATGGTGATAGGCATTGATCACGGCTGGAGCCATATGAAGACACGGAACCACTGTTTTGTGTCAGGCATTTCAGAGATTGAATCAGAGCCTATAGTATATGAGCATATCCTTGAATACAATGGAAAATTCTATCGTATAGGAGGAGACCGCTTAAAAGTACAGGAAGATAAGGTCAGCAATGACAATTACTATCTTCTGACGCTGCCTGCAATAGCGTTGGAAATGGATACAAGGGGCGTAAGAGAAGCCCATGTAGTCCTTGCGGTCGGTCTGCCAATCGGAAGATTTGGTGCAGAGAAGAAAGATTTTATAGGTTACCTGTCAAAAAATAAGATGGTCAGATTCCGTTATGAAAAGAAGAAGTACACGGTTTTTATCGACAGGGTGCTTGTATATCCGCAATGTTACGGAGCGATAGTGAGCAAGCTTCCTGAGATGAACGGTCAGGAGTTTGTGGTGGACATAGGATCTTGGACGGTTGACACATTAAAGGTGATTGACAGGTCGCCTGACGAGTCAAGCAGCGGTTCTGATCCTAACGGCATCATTACCTGTATGCGTAAGATCGAGGAACAGTGCGTCAAGCAGATGAATACCAAGATTGATGAATACGCAATCAGGGAAGTGATGATTAAAGGGGACGCAAATCTTGACAGGGCTTATGTAGACCTTATCAAGAATGAGCTTACTAAGTACACGAAGTCTGTGTTCCGTATCATCGTGGAGCAGGGAGTAAATGTAAAGACCACTCCGATAACTTTTGTCGGGGGTGGTGCTGCACTGATGAAGAGGTACGGCGGGATTGAGCAGAGAAATATCTCCTATATTGAAGATGTCAGGGCAAATGCCATCGGCTATGAGACGCTGGCACAGATGTATATGTATTCCCGCAAGAGAAAGGGTGCATAGGTGAAGCGGTATGGGAGATTATGCACATATCTCGGTCAGGCTGAACAGGGAGAACCCGAAGCATAAAAAGGTCATAAAGTTCCTTGACGAGATGGATCTTAAGAAATACAAGTCCAAAATAAATTTTCTGGTAGAGGCTATGTCGTTTTATATCGAATGTATCGAGGACGGCAGTCTTGAGAACGTAAGGGACAGGAATTTCAGACAGTATTCAAGAGATTTTGTGACGAGGGATGAGTTCAATGAGAGGCTTAACGGCATAACGGATGTACTGGAGAAAAAGATCTATAAGGAAATTCTTTCTTCATATATCAAGCCGCAGGAGCAGGTTACTGCAGTTAAAAGCAGGGGCAGCGAAGAAATGATTACGCCTGTAATTCCTGCTGGGGATGAATCTCTGGCAGAGAATCTGAGCAGGTATTCGGGAGTGATGGACAGTGTTATGAGCTGGAGTGATGACGGATAAAGGAGGTGAGGTCGATGAGAAGGTTTGCGAGGCTTCTGACCTATCGGTTTTATCTGATGGGTATGTAACAATTAAATATCAATCTGAATATCAGATATAAAAAAGGTATGCTTGAATTGGTATGCCTTTTTTATTTATATTAAGTCGAACAGATTGGGGCATAGTAAAAGGAGGTTCAAATGAACAAGTTTAAGCGAATGTTAGCCTTAAGTATGGCAGTGGTTTTATCCGTTGCCACATTAGGGCAGGTAGGTATGACCGCATTTGCGGCAGGTACGGACACAGACGCTAAAGAGGAAATAGCTCTTTATGATAAGGATGTAAGGACTGACCTTGATGCGGACGAGGTTGCAACAGCAGAGGATATCAATGTACTTGTTGATTCCGATTTTGATGTAACAAATGTAAAGGACGGTATCAGCTTTGATGATACCAAGGTTTCGGTGGCTTATGCAGAGGATATGGGAGACTTCGATCTGTCAAGGGCAGGGAAGTATGACACCTATTATCTGGTCGAGCCGTACAGTGGCAAGGCAGCTTATCTGATACACAGGACGGTATCGGTTGAAGAGCCTGAGACAACGGAAGCTCCGAAGAGTGAAAGCACGGAGGAGGAAGGGGATTCAGATGATGACCCTGAGCCGATAGTCGGTGATGAGAGAAATCCTGATGAGCTGCCACTTTCCAAGGGTGAACTGGAAAACATCCAGAGCAGCACGGCTACATTCAGCATCATTCTTGATGATGACCAGGCTGCGGAGCTTATCGAGGAGGGGATAAATCCCGAGACCGGAGCTACCGAGGAGGATCTGAATGAATCTGATGATGAAGCAACAAGTGACAAGGATGGCACTCTGGTAAGCAAGGTGGGACAGCTCCTGTTGAAGGCTGTTGATACGGTATTTCCGACCATGACAGCTTATGCAGCAGAAAAAAAAGACAAGATGAAGGTCTCTTATTCGGGTTATGCGGGATATTGCGGTCACAGGACAGGTATCAAGTATATCTCTGAAGTCCAGCGGTGATATGTCAAGACCTGATTGAGTAAAAAATCGCATATTTTTCGGCTCATTTCAGGAAAGCGCAAAA
>JAXJRI010000027.1:0-1693 GCA_036310685.1 Lachnospiraceae bacterium
GGATATCAAGGGTGATCTGCTCAAGCAATACGGCAATTACCTCAAGGCTCATGGAATCGTGGTCAAGTCTCTGAATCTCAAAAATCCTTTGAAAAGTGATCGCTTCAATCCCTTTCTTTATATTAAGAACTATTCCGACCTGATCGGACTCATCACCAACATCCAGAATTCTGTCACACCACCCGATGCCCAGAAGGGAGACCCCTTCTGGGACGACGGCTGCGCCTTATATCTTCAGGCGATGTTTGAGTATGAATGGCTGGAATCCAGGAGAGAAGGAAGGGTCGGGACCATGAACAATATCCTTCGTCTGGTCAATCTGGAATCGAAGAAAGTGACCAGACGGAATGAACAGACGGAGGAACCCGAAGAGGTTACCCAGCTTCAGGTTCTCATGGATGATCTGGCAGAGAAAAGAGGCAGGGATTATCCACCTGTCAGAGACTACCGTAAGCTGAAGGAAGGAGCGACTGAGACCGTCCGTTCCATCATTATCATGGTCAATGCCCAGCTGAGGCTGTTTGAGCTGCCAGAGATCAAGAGGATCTTTGAGGGGGATGATCTGGATCTCCCTTCCTTAGGACTGGGGGTCGGACCGAAAAGGAAGAAGACAGCTCTCTTCCTGGTCATGAGATCGGGAGATACCTCTTATAACCTTTTCATCAACATGCTCTATACCCTCATGTTCCGTATCTTACGTGATCTGGCAGACAATGTCTGTGAAGGCGGCAAGCTGCCAATCCATGTTCGACTTTGGAGTGATGAGTTCTATGCCGGCCCAAAGCCGGCCGATGCGGAGATGCTGTTAGGGGAGATCCGCTCTCGAAATATCTCCATGGTACCGATATTACAGGATATCTCGCAGATAAAGACCTTATTTCCAAATGATAAGTGGGAGATCTTTACTTCCAACTGTGCAGCGGTAGTCTACCTTGGTTCTGGACCAACTGCCTTTACGACTCATAAGTGGATCAGCGACATGCTGGGAGAGATGACGATTGATACCCGTTCGGAAAGCATCAGCTCCGGTAAAAATGGTGGAGGCAATCTCCAGAATTCTAAGGCTGGAATGAAGCTGATGACTCCGGAGCAGGTAAGGGAGCTCCCTGGTAACCGGGTGATCCTGTTAATAGAAGGTCTCAGACCAATCTATGACTTTAAGAATCGTCCATTTAAGACCAGAAAATGGCGGGAGGCGGAAGAACTGGCCGGGGAACATGGCTATACCCATCCGGTCCGGGTCATCCATGATGAGGAGAAGGATATTTATAAGACGGTAGACTGTGAGCAGAAGATCTTGATGATCGATAAGGCCGAAGAACAGTTCTATCAGAACGCTGCCAAGACGGATAAGAGGATTCATATCTTTGATCTCGATGAGGAAGCGTTTCTCTACCTTAACTGGGACGAACCTGAGCAGCCAAGCCTGGAGGAACTTCAAAAGATGGTACAGGAATCCCAGAAGAGAGATGTCTCCCAGAGGAAGGTCCCTGATGATGCCAGGGATTCAGAAGAGAGTGGAGGGCAGGCTGCGGGGAAACCAGAAGAATGGGATTTGTCTGGAACGATCTTTGACTGTATCAAGCGATATAGTACCAGGCTAAAACCGAATGAGCTCGATGTGATCATACAAAGCCTGGAGGATGGGATCGCCGAAAGTGAGATCAAGAAGTATTTTGCCACGCACGATGCC
>JAXJRI010000028.1:0-13494 GCA_036310685.1 Lachnospiraceae bacterium
AAATACTCACATCCCCACTTGGAAGCAAGCTTACGTGGGATGATGAGTTTTTGACACTGTAGTCATTCATATTATTTTAACTTCATCAGAAGCTGGCCGCCTTTGACCGAGTCTCCTTCTTTGACTAAGATCTCAGCAATCTCTCCGTCCATTCTGGCAGTGATAGCTGTCTCCATCTTCATAGCCTCAATCGTGATGATCGTCTGGTCTTTCTTAACCTTATCTCCAACCTTCACATTGATAGTGCTTACCGCACCTGGAATAGAGGCACCGACATGGCTCTTATCTGCAGGGTCTGCCATTGGAACTGTGATGATATTCTTCTGAGCCTCCAGATCAGGAACCTGAACTTCACGGCGGATACCGTTAAGTTCAAAGGATACTGTTCTCATACCATCCTTATCCAAATCGCCAGGTCCTAAATACTTGATGACTAAGGTCTTACCATCTGCGATGTTAACCTTATTGGTCTCACCGATTGCTAAGCCGTGGAAGAATACATGGCTTCCCAATCTTACAATATATCCGAACTCTTTCTTCTGACTTACATAATCTTTGTAAACCTTTGGATACAGCCCATAGGAAAGCAGTGCTCTATGGCTTGGGTTCGGCTCAAACTCTTCGACTTCCTTCCTCATCTTGTCAAAGTCTACCGGTGGAAGTAACTCACCTGGTCTTACCGTGATTGCCTCTTTACCCTTTAAGACCACTTCCTGCAGATCTTTCGGGAATCCTCCTTCTGGCTGGCCCATCATTCCTGAGAAGTAAGTGATGGCACTGTCTGGGAAGGCGAGATCCTTACCCTTCTCCACAATGTTCTCTGGAGTCAGATTATTCTGTGTCATAAAGATTGCCATATCTCCAACCATCTTGGAGGATGGAGTGACCTTGATGATATCTCCCAGCATCATATTAGCCTTGCGGTAGTTTTCCTTAACTTCCTTAAATCGACTTCCAAGACCCAGACTCTCAACCTGTGGCTTCAGGTTTGTGTACTGACCTCCAGGAATCTCATAGCGGTAGATATCTGTCGCAGGTGTCTTAATTCCTGCCTCAAAGGAGCTGTAGCGCTTGCGGACATCCTCCCAGTAATCGGTCAGATACTGTAACTTATCAAGCTCAAGTCCTGTATCTCTCTCTGTTCCCTGAAGAGCAGCAACAACTGCGTTGAGCGATGGCTGGCTAGTAAGAGATGACATGGAGGAGATTGCGCAGTCTGCGATATCAACTCCTGCCTCGGATGCCTTTAAGATCGTTGCGACCTGGTTTCCACTAGTGTTGTGTGTGTGCAGTTGGATTGGGATTCCAATCTCCTGCTTGAGCTCGCTCACTAATTTATATGCGGCATAAGGTTTCAGAAGGCCTGCCATATCCTTAATCGCCAGAATATGAGCTCCTCTCTTCTCTAATTCCTTCGCTTTCTTAATATAATAATCTAAGGTATATTTATCTCTCTTCGGATCTAAGATATCACCTGTGTAGCAGATGGTAGCCTCCAGAATCTTATTCTGATTCAGAACCTCATCCATTGCTACTTCCATTCCTGGAATCCAGTTCAGACTGTCGAAAACACGGAAGACATCGATTCCGCTTTTGGCACTCTCTTTGATAAACTCGCGAATCAGATTATCCGGATAATTCTTATATCCTACGGCATTGGAGCCTCTAAGAAGCATCTGAAGTAATAAGTTCGGTGCCTTCTCACGAATCATATCAAGACGTTCCCATGGGGACTCATGAAGGAAACGATATGCCACGTCGAAGGTTGCACCTCCCCAGCACTCCAGAGAAAATGCATCACTTAAGATTTCACTGGTTCCCTGCATACCCTTGACAATATCCCTGGTACGTACACGGGTCGCAAGCAAGGACTGATGGGCATCACGACAGGTTGTATCACAGATTAACAGCTTCTTTTGTGCCTTAACCCAGTCAGCAACAGCTTGTGGTCCCTTTGCATCTAACATCTGCTTCAGTCCGATATTAGCCTTGCCAGTTACTGGTGGGAATCTCGGAGTCTCATACTGCTTGCTCTGGGCATGCTCTTTAATACTGATCTCCGCGATATATTTAAGCATCTTAGTTGCACGGTCACCGCCCGTCGCGATGTTGAAAAGTTCCGGTGTCTCATCGATAAACTTAGTGTGACATTTTCCAGCTAAGAAAGTTGAATTGGTTAAAATATTAGAAATGAAGGAAATGTTGGTCTTAACTCCACGGACTCTGACCTCTTGAATTGCACGAAGAGCTTTTCTGCAGACTGCTTGGAAAGTACGGTCCCAGGAAGTAACTTTTAACAGAAGAGAATCATAATATGGAGAAATGACAGAACCTGCTCCCGCGGTTGCTGCGTCTAGACGAACGCCAAATCCTCCTGGACTGTGATAAGCGGTAATCTTACCAGTATCAGGTGCAAAGTTATTGGCTGGATCCTCCGTTGTGACACGGCACTGGATAGCATATCCGTCCAATCTGACATCACTCTGCTGGCTGATGCCAATCTCTGGATCGGAGAGTGGTCGTCCCTCAGCAACTAAAATCTGTGAACGGACCAGATCGATTCCAGTTACCATCTCTGTGACTGTGTGCTCCACCTGGATTCGAGGATTCATCTCGATGAAATAATGATGACCCTCTCTGTCTACTAAGAACTCCAATGTACCTGCATTGGTGTAGCCGACATGCTTTGTAATGGCGACAGCATCTCGGTAAAGCTCTTCTTTAATCTTCTGGTCAACGGAGAATGCTGGTGCAAACTCAACAACCTTCTGGTAACGTCTCTGAAGAGAACAGTCTCTCTCGAAAAGATGAACAGCATTGCCGTGCTCATCTGCAAGAACCTGGACCTCGATATGTTTCGGCTCTACTAAGAACTTCTCCATGAAGATATCGTCATTACCAAAGGCCTTCTTTGCCTCTGCCTTTACCAGATCAAAGTTCCTTCCGACTTCTTCCTCATTATCACAGCGTCTCATTCCACGGCCGCCGCCTCCAGCAGCTGCCTTTAAAATTACTGGAAAACCAAACTCCTTGGCAAGCTTGATTGCCTCATCACGACCTTTTAAAGGCTCGGTTGTACCTGGTGTGGTTGGGACATTACAGTCTAACGCCATCTGCTTGGCAGACAGTTTGTCTCCCATCATATCGAGAATCTTAGAAGAAGGTCCGATAAACTTGATACCCGCTCTCTCACAGGCTCTGGCAAAGTCTCCGTTCTCTGAAAGGAAACCATAGCCTGGATGAATGGCATCTGCGTGATGCTCTAAGGCAATCTCAATAATACGCGGAATATCAAGATAAGCCCCAAGCGGGCTCTCATTCTCTCCAATCAGATAAGACTCATCCGCTGCGGTACGGAATAAACTGTAAGTATCCTCTTTCGAGTAAATCGCAATCGTGGAGATCCCCAGATCGTGACATGCCCGGAAGATTCTCATGGCAATCTCACCACGATTTGCTACCAGAACTTTTTTAAATTCTCTCGACATGTTGTTCCTCCTCCATAAATTCATCTTCTGAATAATTATTGTTTGCATCTTGTAAGTATGGTTTTAGTAAACGAAAACAACAAAAATAACTTCCCCTACCTGATATTTCTGTACATTTACGTTTATTCTTGGTTATAAGCCTTTTTGAAATATATCACACTTTTCTTTCGCTTGCAATATTGTTTACGTTCATAACTAGAATATTTACGAGTAAAATTTATATTTCATGATAACCGGACTTATTGTTCGTTATTTATCGATATTTTAGGCAAAGCAGTCCCTCATCTTGCAAAACAGGAAACTGTTCATTCTTGTGTGCGTTATCTTTCAACATATGTTAAACTGAAAGAGATAAATCCTCAGGAGGTTACGATTCATGTTTAAAATAGATGTACTGGCACTCACCAATTCTACAAACAGCGGCATAGAGAATGCTTCATCGATGGCAGGATATCCCTGGTCCGAGCTCGTTATGCTGGAGAATCTAGGACGATCAACCGCCCAACTTGAAATAAAAGGGGATCCCACCTCTCTTATCAAAGAGTGCGGTATTTTTCTTTTTCATTCGAAAAGTCTAAGAAGTGAAGACGACAGAACGTCTGCCAGAGAGATCATCCTTCTGGCAGAAGAGAAAGAGAAGGTTATGGCATACGCCATAGAGGAATTGAATCTGAATATGGATTCCGAGACATCTAACAAGATCAAGGAAGATATCTTATGGGGAGTCCGTCACAGCCACATCGTGATCATTCCACAGACAACCCTCGCCTGGATTTCCGGGCTGGAGAATACAGATACGGCTGCCTCCTATCTTCAAAACATCCACCCTCTTGCTCTCCTTCTGGTAACCTGTCAGGGTAGAGAAAGCATCGCTTACCAAGAACGACAGAAGGTCTTAATCAAGGCAATTCCTAACGAACAGCACTCCAATCCAACAGGCAGCGAAGACATTTTCTTGGGATGCATTCTGGCTTACATCTTAAAACATGATATCAGGAGATATAGTCCTCTTGAGATGGCTAAGATGCTGCAGTTTGCCAATGCTGGTGCTTACGTTTGGTCCACAAAAAAAGGAACGGCATCCTCCGTTCCTTCGCTTGATGAGATCAGGCACTTGATTATGGAATCTGAATAATCATAAAAGGTCCACTCCGACATCATATACAATCCCTCTTGTGGCGTCACGAAGCCATCTTGCCATGGAGCATGTCCCTTCATTCTTCAGAAAAAAATGCGGATTCCTGACTGCAGTGTGAATGGTTCCGCCAGATAATGGCTGCTTGAAATTATAGAGGAAGATTCCTCCTTTGGGAGCTGTCTCATGGAATCTGCTTAAGAGTTCTGGGACCTGTTTATAATACAGTTCCTGGACAAAAGCATTGGTCGTAAAGGAACCCGTCTTATAATCATTTAAAAAAGTACTTAAAAGATAATCTCTGACAGAGCCCGCATACAGGCAGGTACAGCGGTCACGATACCGATCCATCAGAGCATCATACCAATCCATGAAGAGATTCTCGGAAGATATGCACTGATAGAACCTTGACTGAGCATGCCACTGATTTTTTACGATCTGCCTCCAGTCCTTTCGAAAAAGCTGGGCAGAATCGGAGAGCAGTGTGATATTCTGACATCCAGGATAATATTCCTCAATAATTTCCGGGGCCAGAGCGGGAACTGCAAAAGCACCCGCTGATTCTCCAGCAATCAGGATTCGTTCTGGATCCTTAAAATACTTTACCATCTCCCGCATGGCAGCATGAAAATTCTGATATCCGTGAAAATGCACCGTTCTGGTCTGTCCACTTTCTAGCTTATGCTCTGACTGTGGAGGTATGCTGCTACCCTGTCCTTCATGGCCTTCTTCCGCCTGAGCACGTGTGTAAGTATAATCCCGGTCACCAATATGGAAATCCCCCGTCGCGTAAGTAATCACTGCAAACGAACATCGACTGAAGGGATTCCTCTCTGAATTATCCGTAATTCCGGTGTTAATGTTATAAATTTCTGTGAAAGGCCTCAGGTTATTCCAGTAGAAATTCGGCGACCCCACCGCCACACGACCTCCTGTCACAGGATTATCTGCCGAGTAGGGATCCCACGCGATTCCTCCGCCAGATAAATAGATCACAAGTCTGTCAGAAGGACCAAAACGGAGATAGATATGATAGGGAGATCCATCTCCACATAAACCATCCTTCAGAGGAACTTTATACCAGGTACGACTCTGAATCTCTTCTTTCTTCTTCGGAAGCAGGGGTGCCGGAACATAGCGATCTCCCAACTGCCACTCCACCTGATCTCCAGCATTGGAAAGGAAATCATCAAGAACTGGTTTCACCAGATCAGAGGCCTTTGTGAAGGCCTTCTCCACCTTTCCTGGTATCAGATTCTCTATTCGATTCTTCCACAAGTTACTTTTCATCATGTTATCCTTTATCGTTATAGGTCTAAATATTTACGAAAGGCATTCTTAATATCTCCGAATCGGAAGATCAAGATAAATATCGCCAAGATTCCCATCGCTCCCGTGGAAGCAACTGCCATATACGGAACCCTGTTAATCCCTCTGACCACAAAAATCAGCTGGAGAAGCGCCAGCAGAAGATCTAAGGCAAGATAGATTACATAATCATTCAGCCGAAGATGTTCGATCTTTCCGATGAGAACAGTAAGCAGCCAAATACTCAGTAGAGTCGATGGCAAGGCCCAGTTGATACTCCAATCCAATGTTCCATTACTGCCATGATCCACTAGCATACAAAGTATCACAGCAAAATATGCTTCTATCGTAATTAACTTGATCATATTGCTGCGATAATACATGGCGATGGCAATATCCACAATTGCAATCACCGCCCAGAACATGATTACAGAAAATACATGAAAGTGAAAATCTGTAAAATAATTAATCACGGCCATGACGATTTCAACCACAGCAAAGAGAAAAACACAAATCTTAAATAAAAGTCCCCCTCCGACCTTAGGCTGTTTCAAGGTTGGAAATGCCGGGTCCTCAGGCTGACCGACAAGCGGTCCCTGGCAGAGCGGGCAGCAGGTCTTATGACCTCGAATCACAATCTTACATTTCGGACATGTCTGCATGATCTATTCCTCCCTCGCATCATAATCATTCGTTCCCAATTCTACTTTAAGGCCAAGCTTAACCATCCTTCTGACCAGACGAAGAACAACCTCATGCTCAGAATAAGCGGTATCCACTCCAAAAACCATCTTGTCCTGAAAAGTAGAGATACAGATCTGCATATTAGAATTCGCCATGAAAGATGAGAATCGATCAATATACCCTTCCACTTCTTTCGGCATTTTTATCAATCCCAGATTAGAGATGGTTGCAGTTGTTCCCTTCCGCGTAAGGTGAAGGAAAAATCCAATCGCAATATCCTTGATAAAAAGGGGCACCATTCTGGCTGCGAAATTATGTTGCAGCGCGGAATAGCCGTTCATGGTATTTCGAATACTCTCTGGTGCCAGCTGCTTCTCAAAGGAAACCTTCACTTTTTCTAAGATACTCTCTAACGATCCATCATAATCATGCGCATCATATCTGATATTAATGACTCCAAAGAAGTTTCTGGTCGTATCAGAATCAAAAAATTGTCTCAAGTTGACCGGCACGGAAACCACGATCGGTCTTTTGTAATCTTTCAGTCTCATAGAAGAGATAACAGATTCAATGTAAAGAGAAACCGACAGTATTCCCGCCGTCGTATTATATTTATGAGCAAGGTCAATAAAGCTTTTCGCTGAGATTGTAATCTCTAGGAGATGATTTTCCAGAGCATCATCCTTGTACTGACGAACCTGGTATGCTTTCGTACTTGTCATCTGAGAGAGCTGGTCGCTTCCCTTCTCCTTAGAGTAAAAGTGCTTAAAGGCATCATCCTCCATCTGAGATACGGACGATGCATCGGAAGGAGGGATCTCCACAGCAAGTCCATGTGCAATACTCAGATAATTAGTCACTAATTTTTTTATGAAAAGAAACCCTCCTGTTCCATCCGCTAGGACGTGGAACATCTCTAGGTTAATACGGCGCCTAAAATAATTGACTCGGTAGAGCAGGGTCCTTCGCCCTGGAAAATAAAGCGGGCTGCACGCGGGTTTATCTTCCTCCCTGACCTCAGGGGCCAGATCTGTAGAGTCCATATAATACCAGAACAAGCCTTTTCTTAAGACGACATTCATATGTGGAAATTCCAGAAGCGTCTGTTCCAATGCCTCTATTAATAGCGTCTCATTGACCTCTTCTTTTAATTCACAAGTGATACGAAAGACTCTGGTGTCAGACCCTCTGGCAGATGCTGGTACAATGGTCGCAGCATTATCCAGTCGATACCATCTGTTGTGATTTTTTGCTGACATAACAAGCTTCCTTTCTCCTCTAATTGCTGTATATCTGATTCTTATTGAGAATCTCCTGAATCCGAATCAGGTCCTCTGGCGTATCTAGATCAAAAAGTTCTTCCTCCCGGTCTGCTTCCACCAACTTTAGCTCCTGCCTGTGTCTCTTAAGCACCTTGCCTCCTCCCTGGTCACCTTCCAATTCCATCAGCTCTCCAAAGAATCGCCAAGGGAAAAGAACCGGGTTGCCTGGGCATCCCTGGTAGGAGATTCGACAGATCTTCTCTGGGTCCTGGGAAAAGGTTTCTACCAGTCTCTGAAGGCTCCCCACACTAAGCAAAGGCTGGTCACCCACCAGAAAGAGAATACCTGCATAATCAAAGTTCTCATCAAAGCCTTGTCCGCTTAAAAATCTCAGTCCTTCCTTAATGGTATCCGACCGAAAAGGAGATTGGTGGCGTATGCACAGGATCTCATCCTGTTCCCTGTCCACTCCTCTGTCAACATACCGATTCCCCTTCTCATTAATTGCCTGACATAGATCTTCCACTCCCTGCCAACGGGTGACCACAAGAGGTTTCAGGAGAGAAATCTCTTCTGAAATCTCTCTCCTGACTGTTAGTACGGTTTCAAGCGTCCTAGAAAGAACCGGTATCCCCTCCAAAGGAAATGTAAGCTTATCCCTTCCGAACCGCTGAGACTTGCCGCTTGCCATGACAACCGTGCCTATCTTAACTTTGTTTCTCATCTTTATTAACAAATGCCATCGCAATCTGTTCTGGTGTGATCGGCAGTTCTCTAAAGCGGACCCCAGTCGCATTGTAGACCGCATCCGCAATGGCTGGTCCTGGAGTATTAATGACTACCTCTCCGATAGATTTGGCACCAAAAGGTCCTGTCTTCTCATAACTAGGAGCGAAGTCGACATTGATCTCTCCAATATCAAGACGGGTCGGAATCTTATACTGCATGAAGCTGTTCTCCCTGACAACACCCTTGTCGCTGTAGGTAACATTCTCCGTGAGAGACATTCCGATTCCCTGAAGGATACCACCCTCTGCCTGTCCACGTGCCAAGTTCATGTTAAGCGGTGTTCCGCAATCTACACAAGCGTCATACTCGATCACCTTAGTCTCTCCGGTCAGAGTATCAATCTCCAGTTCTGCAGCTCCAACCATGAACGGAGGAGGGGAAAGCGGGGAGGAATTCGATATGGTTACTTCCAAAGCAAGGTTGTTGTTAACCTGAGAAGCGATACTGATGTCAGTCAAGCTGACGCTGACTGCAGGATCATCCGTAATGAGAACCTTCTTTCCATCGAAGTCTACAAACTCTGGATCCGTGCCTAACATCTTAGCACCCACCTCAAGGATTCGGTCTCTGAGCTCTCTGGCTGCACGCTCACTTGCCTTACCAGTGACATAGGCAGTGGAGGATGCATAAGATCCTGAATCATAAGGAGAAGCGTCCGTATCCGCACCGAAGACAGTGATGTTATCTAAATCACATTCCAGCACTTCCGCTGCAATCTGAGAAAGAGAAGTGTCACTTCCGGTTCCCATATCAGCGGAACCAACCATCATGTTATAATGACCGTCATCTCCAAGCTTAAGGGTAATACTTCCAACATCGACATTATTAATACCAGATCCCTGCATAGTCATGGCGAGTCCAACCGAACGAACCTTGCCATTGCCCATATCACGGACAGGATACTTCTCATCCCAATGAATCATTTCCTTCACTCTGGCAAGACATTCATCCAACTTACAGCTGGTATTCATCTGGCCAAAGTACGCAGGCATGATATCACCCTCATGAATCATGTTCTGCTCACGAATTGCGGTCGGATCTATATGAAGTTTATGAGCCAGCTCATTGACTGCAGATTCCACTGCGAAACATCCCTGAGTTGCACCGTATCCACGGTAGGCTCCCGCTGCCATATCATTTGTGTAAACAACATCTGCATCAAAACGGAAGGCTTCCTGTTTCCCATAAATTGGGATGGACTTATGTCCAGAAAGTCCAACTGTCGTCGGGCCATGCTCACTGTAAGCTCCTGAGTTGGAGAGAGTATAGACATCGATTCCTCGAATTCTTCCATCCTTGTTGGCACCTAAACGGACATGCACCTCCATCTCATGACGAGGGCTTGACGCGATTGTGGATTCATAGCGGGAGAAGAGAATCTTACTAGGCCTCTTGGTCTTCCAGGTGACAAAAGCCGGGTACACCTCAGAAACTGAAGTCTGCTTGGCACCAAACCCACCGCCGATCCTTGGCTTGATCACTCGAATCTTGCTCTTTGGAATGTGAAGTGCATTGGAGATGATTCTTCTCACATGGAACACAATCTGAGTAGAACTTACAATCGTAAGTCGACCGTAAGGGTCAATATAACAGAAGGTACGGAAAGTCTCCATCATCTCCTGCTGAGCTGCCTTAGTGTGATAATGCTCATCGATGACGATATCGCAATCATTAAGGACTGCATCGATATCTCCTTCCTCGGCATGGTCTCTCGCCACCAGATTTCTCTTATTATCCGCACCGACATCAGCCAGTGACTTCCAGTTATCCTCCGGATGGACCAGAATCGGATTATCTTTCGCTGTGTGGAAATCCAGCACAGGCTCTAAGACTTCGTATTCCGTTTTGATCAGCTTCATGGCACGATTCACTGCCTTCTGATTCTCTCCAACAACAATTGCAACAGGATCTCCCACAAAGCGGACATGGCGATCTAAGACCAGACGGTCATATGGACTTGGCTCTGGATAAGTCTGTCCTGCATTGGTGTATCTAGAAGCTTCCTGGTCAACATCCTCCCAAGTATAGATAACCTCAATTCCTGGTACTTTAGAAGCTGCTGTCGTATCAATCTTTTTTACGATAGCGTTAGCATGCGGGCTTCTCAATAAACCAATCAACAGACAATTCTCCGGAGCGATATCGTCAGTATAGACAGGCTGTCCCGTAACCAAAGCCATGGCATCTTTCTTGCGAAAGGCCTTACCTACAGATTTAAAATGTCGATCTGTCAAACTTTTTGGATCTTCTAATCTCATTCCTTCTCACCTGCCTCTCTGACCTTCTTTAGATGCTCAATATAATTCATAATTCCGCGCTTCTGTCCCTCATAACCAGTACAGCGGCAGAGGTTACCAGCTAGGTATTCCCACACTTCCTGCTCCGTCGGCTCCGGATTCTTGCGAAGAAGAGAAATCGTGTTGACAATATACCCCGGGTTGCAGAAGCCGCACTGTTCCGCTCCCTGGTCTGCGATGTAGGAACCTAAATCTTTAGCCTCTTCCTGCAGACCTTCTAGTGTTGTAATCTCATGACCATCAGCTCTCGCTGTCAGAAGACCGCAGGATAAGATTGGCTCCCCATCCATAAGAACCGTACATGCACCGCAGTTAGCTGTCTCGCATCCGCACTTTACGCTGTAACAGTGTTCCGCTCTTAAAAAATCATAAAGGACTGAATCCGCCTCAATCTCTCGGTGGATCTTCTTTCCGTTCAAAGTCATCTTAGCTTCCATCTCTACTGATCCTCCTCAAGTTTTGTAAGAGTCCGCTCCACCAGCACCTTAATCAGATGAGTTCGGTACTCTGCGCTTCCTCTCATGTTGCTTCCTGTCGGAATCTTAGCTGCCGCAAACTCAGCAAATGTCTTGGCATCCCACTGGATATCCATAGGAACTAGGGATCTTCTGCTGATAAACTCTGAATAGCGATGCTCTCCCGTAAGACCAAGCATCTCCTCCTGAAGAGGGACTCTCATAGCTCTGCCTGGACGGGCGCCGATAATCACTGTCGGAAGCGGCGCTACAAAAGGCGAGCCTCCTTTCGGAAGATGCTCCCCAAAGACTGATGCCGCACAGGTAAGGGTTGGAAAATCCGTCGCAGTATTGCGAACCGACTGATAAGCCAATCGTCCTGGTGTCTTCTTCACGATCAGACGAACTAGGATATCTCTGAAATCCCGATTGATACTCATTGCTGCAAACTTTTCAATCGGAACAATCCCTGCCTTATAAAGCTCCACCTCAGTATCCATTGCCATAAACATAGTCAGTACATCGGAGAATCCAAAACGTCCAAAAATACTTCCTCCGACTGTTGCCATGTTCCGAAACTGCACACCGACGATATGTCTAACCGCTTCCTTCATCGCACCGTTCGTGTACTGATTGATACTCTCTGAGAGTTCCAAATCCCGCAAGGTAACCATAGCACCGATTCGGAATTCCTCATCATCCTCTTCAATCTGGTCCAATCCAAGGCCAGAAAGATCAATCGCAGTACCAGCTCTCCGCTTGCCCATGCGGAGCCACATCATACCGCCAATCACCACATTCGACTTCTTCTGATTCAACTCCCAAGCCTCCTCTAACGAAGTCGCTTTATGGTATCCTCTGAAATCTAGCATAACCGTTCTCCTTTTAAATATATAAATATGACTGTCTTCTCCCTCAAAGTAGGCTCATCATTCACTATTATCCCATGATAAGATGATTATATGATAAGTCCCCCACTTTGTCAAAAAGGGCCAGATTCTTTTTGAATCCAGCGTTAATGTTCATGCATAATATTAATACAGGTCGTTCAAACTATTTTTCACTGAGAAATATAATGCATGAACGGTAACAATCCAGCCATTGACGCCTTGTATGCTAATGAGTATAGTGTAAAAATAGAAAAATCTTATACAAGTTTACTAGAATAGGATAAGGAATTTATAAGAAGAAGAGAGGTTAGAACTTATGCAGCTATTATCAGACTTATTATCGATAAAGACAGGTGTGACATCTATCATCGGAAGCGGCGGAAAAACTACAATGCTCTCTACCCTTGCGAGGGAACTGGCTTCGAAGGGCGAGCGTGTTATCCTGACTACCTCCACCCACATGTTCCCATTTGATTCCTATCCGACCCTCACTGACAGTAGCCCTGCTTGGAAAGAAGAAAGTTCTAAATTCCCTGAGCTTAAGCCTACCCAACTGGACTCTTTACTGGAAAAGCATAAGGTCATTACCGTCGGATGCCTAGATAGAAAGACTGGCAAATTGTCCACTCCTACCTGCGGATTTTCTCAACTGTCCAACTACGCAGACTACGTTCTAGTGGAGGCAGATGGATCCAAGAGACTCCCTTTAAAATTACATCGTAAATCAGAACCAGTCATTCCAAAGGAATCCCATCAGACCATTCTTCTGGTTGGAGCGTCTGGATTTGGAAAACCCTTCGGCAAAGTCTGCCACCATCCAGAATTATTATCCACCTTATCCATATTCGATTCTGAGAGTAATATTGATGAATGCTCATATGTAAACGACATATGCAACATTGATAAACACATGTATAAAGCATCATCTTCCTATGCAAATCTTATCTCTACCCCTGAATTGACTGCCCGATGTATTCTGGCGGAAGGTCTTACTCATACTGTCTTTTTAAATCAGATAGATCTTTTTTCTGAAGACAACAAAGAGGATATCCTAAAACGTTTCTCTGACGCTCTGGGATATCCCTTCTATGCTGGCAGTCTCAAGCGTGGTTTTTGGACGCGCTGTTAGTAACTCACATTCCCACTTATAAGCAAGCTTACGTGGGATGATGAGTTTTGACACTGT
>JAXJRI010000029.1:0-13245 GCA_036310685.1 Lachnospiraceae bacterium
GTACGCGAGCTGGGTTCAGAACGTCGTGAGACAGTTCGGTCCCTATCCGGCGTGGGCGCAGGAGATCTGAGAGGAGCTGTCCTCAGTACGAGAGGACCGGGATGGACCGACCGCTGGTGGACCAGTTGTCATGCCAATGGCACGGCTGGGTAGCCAAGTCGGGAAGGGATAAACGCTGAAGGCATCTAAGCGTGAAGCCCCCCTCAAGATGAGATCTCCGGATCTTAAGATCGAAGACCCCTTAAAGACGATAAGGTAGATAGGGCAGAGGTGGAAGCACAGCGATGTGCGGAGCTGACTGCTACTAATCGGTCGACCGCTTGACCTTTTAAGTCAGGCTTGCAAGGATTTGAAGTTGATGATAATATAGCGTATGTAGTTTTCAAAGTGTAAATCACTTATATAGGGGATTGGTCAAATGGTATGATAGGGGTCTCCAAAACCTTTGGCGGGGGTTCGATTCCCTCATCCCCTGCTCTTAAGAGAGTTCTTCAGATGATTTAATTGAATCATTTGAAGAATTTTTTTTGCCTTTATGAATGACCATGATACCGATAAAAGAGAGGTGACTCCCATGGGAGAATATCCAAAAGTTCATAAGAGACCAGAACCCCTGATTCCAAATACTTTTCAGCGGCTGGATTCTCTCTGGGAAAGGTATCCCCAATATCATGAGAGGAAACTTTTCACTTCTTTAGAGGAGCTTTTAGAAGATCATGAGTCCTACCAGGAAGACTTTGAGGATGCAGACTTGGTAAGAGAATACAAAGAGAATCATATGGAGAAGTTCTTAGTGAGACTTTCTTGGTCGGATTTAGCCTATCGGCAGGCGACGAGGCGACTGATTGAGGCAGCTGGTTCTTTGCAAAAAAATGATTACGTTGATAAATTCATGAAGCAGTTTGAAGGTTGGGATACAGACCATAAAGCTTATTTTCTCTTTCCAGAATCTGTAGTTTCACAATTCTTTGTGATTATGGAGGTTGTGAAGAGAGCAGAGGAGTTCCATCCGATAGAAAATATATTCCCCGACGAAAATAAGGTACATTTCCTTGCAGTCTTTGATAAGCGTAACATGGATGATGTGCTTCTGATGTATCATCTGGTTTACGGAAGCCGGTCTGCGGATATGCCGGGAACCTATTCTCTGTATGATTATCCTTTGTCCTGGTACCTTACTCATCTGGAAGAGCAGGGCATTGTGCTAAGGTCGCCCTATCTTCCGGACCGTCTGTCCAAGTATCAGGGCGGTCTCCTGCAGCATTTTAATCCTGCCAAGACTGTCTACGTAAGAAGAAATGTACAGCATATCTTGGAATGTGGATATTTTAGCTCGGAATTAGATTTTTTCAGGAATCTTAATGAGGTGATTATGCCTGTCTTCCAGTGGTGGTATCAGGACTTGGCCAAGTATGAGGAGAAGGATAAGATAAAGACCAATTGGAGGCTGGAGCGCACCAAGATTCGTACTAGACTGACAGCTTGTGGGGTCATTCGTCCTAAGTGGAAGCATGAGCTGTCCTTGTTTAGCACAGTGCGTAGCCTCTTTCCAGATACACTCTATCAGTACAGACCTTCCTGGCTTGGCCATCAGAGTTTAGATCTCTACATCCCTTCTCTTAACACAGCAATTGAATATCAAGGCCTACAACACTATCAATCAGTGGAATTCTTCGGAGGCGAGGAGGCACTTATCCACAGACAGGAGTTGGATCAGCAGAAGGCTAAGCTTTGCAGTCAGAATGATGTGAGACTCATCGAATGGCCTTACAGTATAGAACCCACAGAAGATAATGTAAAGAAGATGATGGAAGAGGGGAAACAGCATGATGAAAATTATCCAATATAATGAAGGATATAAAGATTAGATCATTTATACTTCTTTACTACATGGCCATGGTCCCCATGCATGGAACTTAAATTGGCTCCCTTATGAAGGGCGTAATCGCTTTTTGGAATGCGGAGTGCATTACCTACTGCTTCGATAAGACCGTTGCTTGAGTAAGTAGCTCCGGAAACGGCATCGACATTAAGGGTCTGCTGTTTGATGATCTCATCAAAGATGACGGGTTCCGCTTTATTGAAGAACTTGTCGTCGTCATAGTACCATCGAGTTTTGATACTGGTAACTTTCTCGCCTTTTACTACAACATAAACCTCCACATCTCCTCGGAATCCTCGGCCGATTCCGTAGAAAGAACCGTTTATTAAATCTTCAAAACCTTTCAGGTTCTTCTTTTCCGTTGTTCCTTCTGCAGGGACATTTGGATCATTGGTCACTTTGTTTTGAATCTTTTCGTTAACCTCCTCGCCAAGGGCGTGTTTGACGGCAGTAATGATACCATTGCTTGAGAAGGTTGCTCCAGTTGCCGCATCGACGTTGCCAGTCTGTTCTTTTAGAACTTCCTTAAAGATGACATTTTTTGCTGTTGACAGGTAATTGTCATCATCTTCAGATTGCAGAATTTCAAGCTTTGTGATGTTTCCATTCTTGACTGTCACTTTAACCTTGGTAGTTCCGCGATATCCAGTGCCGTCTCCGACATAAGTTCCATCTTTATATTTGCCCTTTGTCGTGATCGCACCAATGGACCCAGAGGACTGGCTAGTAGTTTTTCCGACAAATGTACATGCTCCAATTAGGATTGCTGTCATGATTACAGAAATCAGAATGATCCCCGTTGGCTTTTCCTTAGCATTTCCCTTCGGACAGACCTCCTCACAGCGCATACATTTGATACAATCTTGGGAACGAATGATATCAGTCTCTCCCAGAGAGATTCCCATGCTGCATCTCATGGTACAAAGGTGACAGCTTCCACAATTCTTTCGTGGCTTTTGAATCGGAACCAGGTGACATTTGGATAGAATCGCGTAGATTGCTCCCATTGGACATAAATAGCGGCAAAAGAATCGCTCGAGAAAAAGAGATCCAATCATTATGAGGAGCAAGAGTAGCCCTGCTATGGTAAAAATCTCCTTGGCTGCTGGCAGATGTTTAAAATCAGTCAGTCGACCGTAAACAGCCCACGGGTCATACTTTCCCAAATTGATATGTCCAGTCCAAGAAAATGCTACAATAAAAATTAAGATGACATATTTCAAATATTTAAGTAATTTATCTGCCTTGGAGCTGATGCGCAAGTTCCTTTTAAATAGTCTGCTAGAAAGAAACCATAAGAAGTCTCCCATAGCACCAAAACTGCAGAAGAAACCGCAGAATACCCTGCCGAAGATTAGAGTGGCAGGAATGGTGGCAGCGAGTGTCCAGACAGCGTTTGAAATGTTATCCCAAATGAAAGTTCCAGCTAATGCATTCGTAAAAAGGATACGAACGGCTCCAAATGTAATGGAGAATAAGCCAGGAATTAATAGAAATGAGAGAATCTGAACGATTCTCCGAATTACATGTAAGTAATTTAGAAATCTTTTGTTCATGATAGTACCCCTTCCCCATAGTTTACCCTGGATTAATCATAACATAACAGGAGAGTTAGATACTACTATTACTAGTATCGTGATAGTGGATGGTCTCCTAGTATACCGCACAAGACAACAATTGTAAAAATTGAAAAAGAACCTCTGCCTTCTCAGCTTGTATACCATCTCTGGGGTAAAGCCGATCGGCAGAGGTTCTTTTGTAATTGTTCTATATAAGCTCTTATTTGCTCATATATGAGTTGTAGATATCTTTTGAGATTCCCTTTCGGATACTCTTATAAACGCTCTTTGACGCTTCCTGTAAGTCCTTGTGGGTCTGATCATCAAGCTTGATAATCTTGGTTCCTGACTTTTCGATGGTGTCAATTCGCTCATTGATACGTTTGTCAGACTGAACGCGGGCATATTCGGTCGCTGTCTTTGCAGCCTGGTCCATGATCTTCTGCTCGTCCTTTGGCAGGTCTTTGTAGAACTTGTCGTTAACAATCAGAGAGATCAGATGTGGGAGATGGTTAGTCTCAACCACATATTTCTGCTGCTCGTAAAGTCTGTTGGAAACGATAACCTCGTACGGATTCTCCTGAGCATCAATCGTGTGCTGCTGGAGTCCGATGTAGACCTCACTGAAACTCATTGGAGTAGGGTTAGCGCCTAAGCTCTTCCAGAACTTCAGGTGGTACGGATTCTCCATCGTACGAATCTTCTGGCCCTTGAAGTCCTTGATGGACTGAATGTTCTTATTGGTTGACATAACGCGGAAGCCCTGGTCTGCCATACCTAAGAGGTGATAGCCACCCTTAGTGTAGACATCAGAGATCAGCTTGTAGAAGACTGGATTATCAATCTTAGTTCTTGCCTGTTCTAAGCTGTCAAATACACATGGAAGATCGAAGACAGCTAGGTCTGGCATAAAGGTCACCTGCGGGGCGGTATTCTGCACGACAAATGGGATGTCACCGTCTGCACAGGATTCCAGAAGGTCTCGGTCTCCTCCAAGTGTGGAGTTCGGATAAACCTGAATCTTCATCTTACCATTGCTGAGTCGTTCTACTTCTTCAGCGAATTTCACTGCGTAAATCTGTGTCACCGTATCCTCTGGACTGGCAGTGGCTAATGGCCAGGCATATCTCTGCACGCTGTCATCGTTCTTACCGCATCCTGTCATCAGGAAGGTAGCTAAAGCCAGAATAAAGATAAGTCCAAGCGATATCAGACATCTCTTATGTAATCTATTTCTCATATCCCTTCCCTCCTAGAGTAATGCCAGCGAGATGGCTGGAATAAAGGTAATCAGTAACAGTGCCAGTAAGAAGTAGAAGATCATAGGCAAAGCATGTTTTGCGATATCCATTACCGGAATATCTGTCAGAGAACTAGCTACGAAAAGGTTGACTCCGATTGGTGGAGTGACGAAGCCGATCGCAAGGTTGACAACCATGATCACACCGAACTGGATTGGATCGACGCCGATATTCTGTACGACTGGCAGAAGAATCGGAGTTAAGATCAGGATGGCAGGTGTTGTATCCATTACCATACCGACAATCAGTAAGAAAAGGTTAATAATGATCAGGATAACGACCGTGCTGTGGAAGTTGCCGCTGATGAAGTTGCTGACTGTCTGTGGTACCTGCATCAGAGTTAATACTCTGGAGAATGCAGTGGAAGCAGCTAAGATAAAGAGGATTGGGGTAAAGGTACGGATTGCCTCCGTAAGAATAGACCAGATGTCTTTAATCTTGATGCTCTTATATACAAACAGACTGATAATTAATGCATAGAATACAGAGATGACAGCTGCTTCAGTAGGGGATGCCACTCCCGAATAGATACATCCTAAGATGATAACGGGGCTTAAGATGGCGAAAAAGCTTTCCCTTAATACCTTAAGAAGACCTTTCCTATGAAGCTCTGTTACCATAGCATGAATCTTCTCTTTATCTTCCCCGTATTTCCTGCAGTGGTAGATGGCATAGAACATTAATAGTCCGCCGATGAGCAATCCCGGGATGATACCGGCAAGGAAAAGGTCGCTGACTGAAGCACCGCTTGCCATACCATACATGATAAATGGGATGGAAGGTGGGATGATAACGCCCAGACCACCAGCTACAGCCACGATGGCCGTAGAAAATGTCTTATCATAACCTATGTTAATCAGAATCGGTATTGTCATACTTCCGACAGCTGCTACGGTAGCAGGAGCGGAACCGGAGATCGCACCATAAAAAAGGCAGGTGACGATAACGGCACAAGGCATTCCTGCTGTCAGGTTGCCGAGAAAATAGGCAAAGACATCGAATAATTTTCTTGAGATTCCGCCCTTTGCCATGATGATTCCGGAAAGTACAAACATCGGAACTGCCAGAAGAGGGAAGGAATCCAAGCCTCCGAACATAGCTCGGATCATATATTTGGCTCCCACTGTGAAAGAAGGATCACAGACAGAAGGGAGAACAGAAGCGATACCTAAGTCGATTGAGACAGGAATCGCAATAACTAATCCTGTAACGAAGAGGATGAATAATAACGCGACTGGCATTATTTGGCCTCCTTTCCATCCTCAGATTCTGAGTTAGATTCTGAGATTGAGTTGACTCGGTTGTCCACGCCAGATTCGATGGCATGCTCTAAGACATCAGTGTTACCTGAATTAGCCTCGATATAGGATTCTGGTGTATTGCGCTCTGGATGAGCTGGATCGTCGACCTGCTCACCTCTTGCCACGCGGAATTCGATGATCCAGCGCTGAAGAACGCGGAATGCGACAAGAATAAATGATACAAGCGGGGCTGCCTGCACATAGTACATTGGGATGGAACAAGCAGGGGATACCTGACCGCTCTTTACCGCAGACATCATATAAGAGTATGCGAACGGAATCATATAGACAAAAAAGATTAACTCAAAGGTATGATTGACCACTTTAAAAATGGCTTTGCCACGTCTCGGAAAGATAGCCACGAATTGCTCAATCTTAATCGAGAGACATTTCTTGGAACAGTAGCTGACGCTTAAGAATCCACTCCAGATGAAGAGATATCTAGTCAGCTCTTCGGACCAGGATAAAGACATACCCAGAATGTAACGAGATAAAATCTGAATGCCCATAATGACGGTCATTGCGATAAGAAAGACAACGAGAACAAATTCCTCTAGATTCTCATCAAGCCAATGAAGTATTTGTTTCATTTAGACCTCCTTAATGTTGTAGTTGTGCCCTAAGTTTGTTTGATAAGTGCCAAAGAATAAAAAGCTGGGTCCATAAAAAAAACCCAGCTTATAATAATCATTAGTATGCTAATGGATTATTCAGAATTATAAAGCATTGTGAAGTAAGCTAAGTACAGTATGAAGATCGTTCACACCCATCTGTCCAGGAGCGGAAGCCTTCTTAGCAGCTCCGAATGTAAGGGCAGATCCGAATACCTCACCGCAGAGACGGCTGATTACGCCAGTGCCTGCCATGGACATAGTGATGATTGGGCGATCAGCGTACTCATTATGCATCTCCTCAGTTGCAGAAAGAAGTGTTAAGACGTCTTTCTTGTTCTGTGGCATAACAGCAATCTTAGGAATATCTGCTCCAAGATCCTGCATCTTTCTTAAGCGATAGATGATGTCAGATTTTGCAGGAGTCTTATCAAAGTCATGATTAGAAGCGACAACCTTAACTCCAACCTTGTGAGCCTCGTCGATGATCTTCTTAACAATCTCGTCTCCAGTGAAGACCTCAACGTCAACAAGATCAACATAACCAGTCTGAGCAGCCTTGATGTTAAGCTCTGCATAAGCGTCTGGCTCGATGGACTTCTCGCCGCCCTCTTTGGATGTACGGAATGTCATAAGGAGAGGAGTGTTTCCAAGAGCAGTTCTTAAGTCTTTTAATACGTCCTCAACCTTAGCGAAGTCGAATACACCCTCGAACCAGTCTACACGCCACTCAACAACATCAACAGGGATAGAATCGAATGTCTTAGCCTCTGCAATGATATCTTCCTTAGTTACACCTACGATCGGAACACAGATTTTAGGGATTCCAGCACCGATCTCAACGTCTCTTACTTTAACAGTGTTCATAATGACAGATCCTTTCTTTTCATATTATAATTATTATATATAAAAGATTTTTACAGTCTAGTAGCAATTACCATATGTTATTACCATTATTGAATATCTTTTAACGTTTATTACTCAGCGTCCTGAGAAGCAATCTCAACCATCTTTGTGTAACGAAGGTTAACGAAGAGACCAAGAAGTACACCGATTAAAGTAAGAACGATGTTCATTACCATAACCTGGGATGGGGTCATCTTAGATGCTGCAGTAAGGATTGTGTAGTTACAAAGTGAGGAAGCAATCATTACTAACGCAGTAACCGTTCCTTTGATCTTAGGGAAGAGCATGTTACATACAGATGTAGCAATCTGAAGAAGTCCGCCGGCACCAGCCCATCCGATAACGAATGCACCAACAACCATGAGTGACTGTGACTTAAACATAAGAACAGCAATCATAGTTACGAGACAGATTAAAGGATATACAAGGATGAAACGTACATCTTTGATCTTTCTTGTTAAGAAAGCTGTAACAATCAGGGCGAGCATAGTTCCTACAGAGTAGTATGTCTGCATGATGGAAGGATCAGCCCAGCCAACAACGTCTTTTGCAAAGTTCTGTGCACAGTTAAGCCATAACTGGAATGTACCTGTACATGTAAATCCGATTAAGATCATAGCGATAGACTCGATAGAGAAATGAGTCTCTTTTAAGCTTGCAATAAGTCCCTCTTTCTTACCCTCAGATTTAGCATCTGCATCTGGCATTGGAGCGAAGAGGATTAATACCATTAATACGAGGTAAGCGATACCGCATACATAGAATAACATGTTGTAAGATGTAAGTCCTGCAGCTGTTGTTGTTACAGCAACACCAAGTACGAATGGAAGAAGCATCTGGGAAATAGCGATGAAGAACTTGATTCCCATTGTTGCAACGCCAGGAGCGTTAGCGAATACCTCAGTTACAGCAGGATAGATACCTGTATCGAGGAATGAGTTTGCGATACCACCGATGATAGCACAAACATAAGCAATCTGATATCCACCGTGAGGGCCTGCATTGAATGCAAGTGCAAGACCAATCAGATAGATTGCATAAGATGCACCACCGATTGCGATGGAAATACGACGTCCTAACTTATCAGAAAGTGGACCGGCAAATGGAAGGGCGATCAGACGTCCTAATCCTAAGGCTGCAGAAATTGCAGTGATTGCCATTGCTTCAACACCCCAGCTTGTTGCGAGGGACTCTTTGATTACTGCCTGTCCAAGAACGGAACAGCCGATACCATGGATGAAGTAGTTCAAGTACATGATCAGGGCAGCTGGTAAATACTTTTTGTTCATAAGAACTTTTCTCCTTTTTCTCTTTGTGAAATTATCTGTGAAACTGTTGATGAATGTAAATGATGTTCCAATATCCTGTCACAAATATCAGAAACACTGAATACTCCTCGTTAAAAAACTAACGATTTAACTATATATATTTTAACAGTGATTAAATTAAATATCCAATGCCATTAAAAACGATTTTTAATGCACCTGGGGTATCAATATGTTATACTTAAGTGGATTGAAAATTAGCACATTATATAGGAGGTCTTTGAATGACTCTCAATCAGTTACAGTACTTTGCTGTTGTGGCAAAGTATGAGAATTATCATAAAGCTGCAGATAAATTATTTATCTCGCAGCCTTCACTCAGCAGATCGATGGCCTCACTTGAGGCGGAGCTGGGTGTTGCTTTATTTGAGAAGAATGGAAGGAATATCAGTCTTACAAAAGCTGGAAAGTTGTTCCTGGAGTATGCGGAGCGAATTGTGAGAGAATGCGACGCAGCAGTGCGAAAGATGCAGGAGATCTCAAGAGGAGGAGGTCAGATTGATATCGGCTATACCTATCCTCTGGCCAAGCAGTATATTCCTCATCAGGTGCGTTCTTTCCTTAATAAAGAGGAAAATAAACATGTCACCTTTAATTTCTTTCAGGGGCATACACCTGCGATTATTAATCGGTTGAAGCTGGGAGAGCTGGATATCGGCTTTGGAGGCTATATGTCTGGAAATGATGATTTGGAGTTCTTTCCTATCTACAGTAGGGAACTTGTGATTATATCCCCGAAGACGCATCCGCTTAATAAGCAGGATAAGGTTTCCATCCACGAATTAGATAACTATCCTGTGATTGGATATGATAGATCAGCGTGGATGGGAAGATATTTGGTCAAATTAAGTAAGAAGCTTGATCTGCATCCGAATGTCGTCATTGACTGTCCAGATGAGCATTCGATTCAGGCTATGGTCAGTGAGAATTTCGGAATTGCCATAGTTCCATGGATCGGAGAGATTGACCAGGATAAGGTGACGGTTCACCGCCTCAGTGATGTCAAGCTCAATAACAAAACATATATGATTTGGATGAAGAATCGTTTTCAGATGCCGGCAGCGGAACGCTTTATTCAGTACATTTCTAGGAAAAGTCCTACAATAGAGGATTAGTTTTTTTGTTTAATTTGTTTGATATTTGACAATCAATGTTTTCAAAACATCAATATGGTTCAAAAGATGTATTTTTCAACATCAGTGAAATGGTGTACCATAAACGTGTCACAAATATTAGAAATATCTCTTTTAACTTAGTGTGCTACATTCCGAAAAGAGGTTAATAAAATGAAAACAAATTATCCAAATATTTTCAAACCTATTACAGTAAAGCGTCTGACAATCCGCAACCGTATCGCAATGGTTCCAATGGGAACGAACTACGGTGAGACAAGCGGTGAGATGAGTAATCGTCATATGAACTACTACCGTTTACGTGCGAAAGGCGGCACAGGTCTTATCATTGTTGAGAATGCTAACGTTGAGTATCCGGTAGGATCTAATGGAACATCTCAGATTCGTATTGACCATGACTCATTCATGCCTAGACTTTATCAGTTAGTTGAGAAACTTCATAAAGAGGGTGCAAAGGTTGCCATTCAGGTTAACCACGCTGGAGCTTCCGCTTCTTCTGCAAGAACTGGAATGCAGACAGTATCTTCTTCCAATGTTCCTACTAAGGCAGGCGGAGAAGTACCTCGTCCAATGACAAAAGACGAGATTTTAACAACAGTGAAAAAATATGGAGAGGCTGCTAAGCGTGTTGCAGCAATCGGATTCGATGCAATCGAGATCCACTGCGGACATTCTTATCTGATGAGCCAGTTCATCTCCCCTTACTATAATAAGAGAACCGATGAGTTCGGCGGATCTGTTGAGAATCGTCTGAGATTCCCACGTATGGTCCTCGAGGAGGTTCGTAAGCAGGTTGGTCCTTGGTTCCCAATCATCGTTCGTATTTCTGCAGACGAGAAGGTTCCAGGCGGCAATACATTAGAGGACACTATCGAATACTTAAAGTATCTTGATGAGTTCGTTGATATGTATGATGTATCCTGCGGATTAAACCCATCCCTTCAGTATCAGATCGACTCCAACTTTATGCCAGATGGATGGAAACATACTATGGCAAGAGCCGTAAAGGATGCTTATGGAAAACCAGTTATTAATGCAGGTAACTATCGTGACCCTAAGATCGTTGATGAGATCTTAGCTACAGGCGATGTTGATATTGTTGGTATCGGCCGTGGTCTTATCGCAGATCCTAACTGGGTTGTCAAAGCTCAGAAGGGTGAGGCTGATCTGATTCGTAAATGTATCAGCTGTAATGTTGGATGTGCTGGAAACCGTATCGGTGTTAACCGTCCAATCCGCTGTACTGTTAACCCTGCTGTACCAGAAGGCGATGTTTATAAGAAACTGAAAGTTAACAAACCATGTAACGTGGTTGTAGTGGGAGCTGGTACTGCTGGTCTTGAGGCAGCATGTACAGCAGCTGAGGTTGGATGTAATGTCTTCTTATTCGAGAAACAGGACCGTGTCGGCGGACTTGCTGAGTTCATCTCAGATCTTCCAAGCAAGACTCGTATGAAAGACTTCCCTAGATATCTGGCAGCACGTGCAGCGAAGCTTCCTAACTTATATACATTCTTAAATACAGAGGCTACTATCGAGAAGATTAAGATGTTCAAACCTGACGTCGTGGTTAACGCTACTGGATCTCATCCATTACTTCCACCAATCAAGGGACTTAAGGAGAACATCGAGGCTGGAAAGGTATTCGATATCTTCCAGATGATCAACAACACAGTAGCAGACAAGTACCCAGAGGACTTCTGCAAGGGTAAGAAAGTCTTAGTCATGGGCGGCGGAGCTGTCGGACTTGACGTCGTTGAGTACTTCGCACCACGCGGAAGTGAGTGCACAATCGTCGATATGCTTCCTGAGATCGGTATGATGTCAGATCCAATCACAAAGTGCTCTATGCGTGAGACATTTGATACTTACGGTGTGAAAGAGTATGTTAAGACTGGTATTCAGGAGATTAAGGACAACGCTGTTGTTGTTAAGACTCCAGACGGAGAACTCAAGGAGCTTGAGTATGATATCGCATTCTGTACATTAGGTATGCGTTCCTACAACCCAATGCTTGACGCACTGAAAGCTGAGTTCGATGATACAGATACTTTCGTATATCCAATTGGTGACTCTATCCGTGCTCGTCGTATCATGGAAGGAACCATGGAAGGACGTGCAATCTTAAATGTACTTGAGTACAAAGGGTTCTTAGACTTAGACGAGATCAAGTCTGTATAATAACAATCCTTTCAGGAATGAAAATAGGTAATAGATAATAGTAATAATATAGATCATCAGCGGAGGAGAGATATGCCCTCCTTCGCCCACAATAAAGAAAGAGGTACAAATTATGCCAAACGTAACAGGACATACAGAGTTAGTTGGATTAATGGCTTATCCTATCAGACATACACAGTCTCCTACAACACATAACCTTGCATATGACAAGAACGGTGATGATGTTATCCAGTTAGCATTCGAGGTAGACAACAGCACACTTGAGCCAGCTGTTAATGCTATCCGTGCATTAAGAATGCTTGGATCTAACATCTCCATGCCTAACAAGACAGTTGTTCACAAATACCTTGATGATGTTGATGAGGCTGCTAAGCTTTGCGGAGCTATCAATACAGTTGTTAACGAGCGTGACGCTGACGGTAAAGTAACAGGTCACTTAAAGGGATACAACACAGATGGTATGGGATACTGGAAAGCAATCACTGAGGAAGGTATCGACTTCAAGGGTATGAGAATGGTATTAATCGGAACAGGCGGAGCTGCTACTGCTATCGCTGTTCGTGGTGCTCTTGACGGAATCAAAGAGATGCACATCTTCAATATCAAGGATAAATTCTACAGCCGTGGAGAAGAGATCGTTGAGAAGATCAACAACAACACAGACTGCAAAGCTTACATGCATGACCTTGCTGACAAGGATGAGTTAAAAGCTCAGATGCATGCAGCAGACATCTTCTGTGATGCTACTGGTGTTGGAATGCACCCATTAGAAGATCTCTCTAACATTCCTGACGGATCTTTCTTCAAACCGGACCTCATCGTAACAGATACTGTTTACGCTCCTCGTGAAACAGTTATGATGAAGCAGGCTAAAGATGCTGGAGTTAAGAAGGTATACAACGGAATGGGAATGATGCTCTTCCAGGCTCTTATCGCAATCAAGCTCTACACAGGTAAAGATACAGACGTTGCTTACATGAAGGAGCAGTTAGGAATCTAATGACTACAATGTCAAAACTCATCATCCCACGTAAGCTTGCTTACAA
>JAXJRI010000030.1:0-6365 GCA_036310685.1 Lachnospiraceae bacterium
ATCATGCATGAACTGTAACTCCTGCCATGAAACACACCGTTTTTTAAATGCCAGACACTTGAAGTGCCTGGCATTTGCTCGTATAATAGAACTACTGCGATGAGATAGGATTTCTTCTGTTTTCATGAAGAACAGCTTCCTGTTTCATTCAACTTTTAAGACACAAAGGAGGCAATTTCAATGCCAATTTTAGTACAGAATGATCTTCCGGCAAAACAGATCTTAGAATCTGAGAATATTTTTGTGATGGACGAGAAGAGAGCTCATAATCAGAACATCCGTCCGCTGCAGATTTTGATTCTGAATCTGATGCCATTGAAGGAGGATACCGAGTTGGATCTCTTACGAGTTCTCTCCAACTTTCCAATCCAGACGATGATCACTTTTATGAAGATCGAGAATCATGAGTCTAAAAATACCACAGCCTCTCATCTCAATAAGTTCTACACGACATTTTCTGAGATCAAAGATGAGAAATATGATGGTATGATCATCACGGGAGCACCTGTTGAGAAGCTGGAGTTTAAAGAGGTGGGATATTGGAATGAGCTTCAGGAGATTATGGAGTGGACCAAGACCCATGTATTTACCACCCTTCATATCTGCTGGGGGGCCCAGGCAGGTCTCTACTATCACCACGGGATCAATAAGATCATGCTTCCGAAGAAGCTTTCTGGTGTCTACCGCCATAAAGTTCTTCACCGCAGAAAGATGATGATGCGCGGCATGGATGATTATTTCTACTGTCCTCAGTCCCGCTATACCGGTGAGGATGAGGAAGCCATCAAGAATAATCCAGAGCTTTATGTGGTAGCTGCCGGTGAGGAGACAGGATCCACCGTGATTCTGGCTTACCATAGCCGTCAGGTATTTGTGACCGGTCATACCGAATATGACCGTTACGAGCTTGATAAAGAGTACAAACGTGATGTGAAGAAGGGAATCAATCCTGAGGTTCCTAAGAACTATTATCCAGACGATGACCCTAGCAGGGAGCCAATCCTTTCCTGGAGAAGTTCTTCCAACTGTATCTACACCAACTGGTTACATTTCCTCTATCAGGAGACTCCGTATGACCTTAATGAACTGACTCCAGTGGAGGGAGATGCTTATCATGGCCAGTTTGATGAGGAGGGCGTCAACTGATGATGATTCAGGATATCGGTCCCCATCGTTTTATTAATCACTATGATTCCAGCAAAAAGCCGAAGGCAGACAGTCCTGTCTTCTACTTTCAGGGAGATGCTTTCTTAGTAAAGAAAGCGGTGGATCATCATGTCACGGAAGCTCAGTGGATCAAGGAGGATGCCAGAGCGGAGTTCGACCGGTCTTTGGGCAAGAAGACGAGCTCAGAGGATCGGACTGGAGATGACAGGTGCCCTGAGCTGGTTCTTCCGACGGCGGACCTCTGGCCTAATGCCTATCATTTCCACTATCTTTTTACCATTGATACCATAGATTATTTTCTCCTCTCTGAGAATGCGGTTGTGCTTCCAGAAGGCTATGAGTTGATGAATTTAAAGCAGATCCGCAGGGACGCCTACCAGCCTAAGTTCTTAGTTTATGCATCAACGGTCGCACTGCAGCTTGCCAACTGGTACCGAGATAATGTCTACTGTGGCAGATGCGGTCACAAGACGGTACTGTCTAAGGCGGAACGTGCCATCAAGTGTCCACATTGCGGACGGACAATCTATCCTAGAATTGTACCAGCAGTGATCGTGGCAGTGACTAAGGGAGATAAGATCCTTCTGACCAAGTATTCTGGAAGGAAATATGCCTACTATGCTCTGATCGCCGGCTTTACCGAGATTGGAGAGACCATGGAAGAGACCGTTCATCGAGAGGTGATGGAGGAAGTAGGACTTAAAGTTAAGAACCTTCGCTATTACAAGTCTCAGCCGTGGGGCATCGTGGATGATATCCTCATGGGTTATTACTGCGATGTGGATGGAGATGACACCATTAAGCTTGATACTAATGAATTAAAAGAGGGAGTCTGGGTAGACCGGAGTGAGATTCCGGGTCAGCCAGATAACTTCAGTCTTACCAATGAGATGATGATGATGTTCCGAGCAGGAAAGGAGCCGAAAGCATGAGAGAAGCGATACTTCTTGTCAGTCATGGATCTTCCATGCTGTCTGCAGATCAGTCCGGCACTGATCTCATTTATCAAGACCTCGTACACGATAATCCAGACAGAAAAGTTTACCAGGCTTACACCGCGCCCAAGACGATCGCAAGACTGAATGCGATGAGGGAAGAGGGCAGACTGGATGCGAAAACTCCAGTTGGTTCGATAGAAGAAGCCATGGATCAGATTATCTCTGACGGGGCTGAGATCCTTTATGTAGTAGAAACCTTCTTAGTTCCTGGTCTTAAGTATAAGAACATGAGAAAGAAGCTGGAGGAATATCAGGATTCCTTCCGCCGGATGTATGTCACCTCTCCGGTCCTTAACAGAAGCGAGGACTGCGATGAACTGGCTGATCTTCTGATAGAGTTTATGGACCTTGATAAGGAGACAGAACATGTCTTTATCGCTCATGGCGCACCAAGAGAAGCGGAAGCCAATGGACGTTTGGAAGAGATGAATGATGCTTTCGATGCCATGGGCTATGGGAATCTTCATGTCGTGCTGGTAAGGAATGGTACTTTTGGATTGAGAGATCTTGCGGAGGATATCGCCAGGGAACATAAAGAGGCTAAGGTGATTGTGCATCCATTTATGCTGATAGCCGGCAGACATCTCTTAAAGGATATCTGCGGCGGACCAGATAGTGCCGAGGCTATTCTCAAATCCTACGGATTCGATGTGACCGTCGACAAGGCAGGACTTGCAGAACACGCACCATTTCGCAACATTTACTATATGAAGCTTTTTGAGAAAATGCAGCAGCATGCGAAGTGGGAAGAGAAGAATCTCTAGAGTCATGTTAAGGGAGGCAGCGGAATGAGCCAGAAAGCAGATTTGGAGAGACTGAAGCAGCAGTTCTCTTTTATTACGGAAATTGATAAAGAAAAAGAGATTACGAGACAGACATATCTGAGTGATGGTCAAAGGAAGGAGAACGATGCCGAGCATGCTTGGCATCTGGCTCTCATGACTATCCTTTTAAATGAATATGCCAATGACACGATTGATGTCTTAAGAACAGTCACAATGGTTCTTCTTCACGATATCGTGGAGATTGATGCGGGGGATACTTACGCCTACGATGAGGAGGGTAAGAAGACTCAGCGAGCAAGGGAGACCAAGGCAGCGGACCGAATCTTCGGTCTTCTCCCGAAAGACCAGGGAGAGAAGATGAGAGGACTCTGGGAAGAGTTTGAAGCCTGGGAGACAGCAGAAGCCAAGTTCGCTCATGTGATGGATAATCTGCAGCCTGTGGTACTGACTTCAGCGGCAGATGGAAAGAGCTGGAAAGAACATGGCGTTCACCAGTCTCAGATCATGAAGCGAAATGAGCGTACCCATGAGGGGTCAGAGACTCTCTGGAACTATGTATATGAAAACATGATGAAACCTTTCATGGATCGAGGAGTCATCAGGCCAGATAATGAGGAAAATTAGGGAAATAGATAAATAAAGCAACAAATAATAAGATAACTTTTACATTTCAAGGCATGTGTTATAGCACAGATCGCCTGACTATGTTATATCATTAACATATGAATATTAGGTATATAATACAATAAGATTCGTTTAATCTTGAATTAGCGGAGGCATACTATGGACAGAAGACAACAAAAAACAAGAGAAGCCATCTTTAACGCATTAACCAGACTACTGTCGGAGAAGAAATTCAGTCAGATTACCATTCAGGAACTGATTGATGAAGCGAACATAGGACGGAGTACCTTTTATTCTCATTTTGAGACGAAAGATGAACTGATTGAGGCACTGTGCAGCCATGTGTTTGACCAATTACTTGCCATTGCAAGAAAAGACGTCAAGAAATATGGAATTAAGAATTCAATGGAAACTCTGAACGTGATGTTTGTGAGTATCTTAAAGCAGATATCCAAACCTCGAAGATCCATTATACACATCCTTAGTACAGAGAATCGTTATCTCTTTATCGGCTATTTCAAGGAAGGCGTTCGCGATATGATTGAAGAGATCACCAGCAAGAATGGTGACATTCGTGCAAGCAGACTTCCTGATGACTATATCGTAGACTGTCTTGCGATTAATTTTGTGGAGACCATGCAGTGGTGGTTCGCAAGCGGACAGAATGAATCGATACAAGAACTTTCTCAGTACTACAATACGATTGTTAAATCTATTCTTGAAAATTAGCAGATTGTGATAAGGTTTTAAGAAAATTCCCGGGGAGTCCATGTGATTCCCCGGGAAAGAGCATATCTACAACTATTCGCAAAATACATGTTTAACGCAGAGTTACATAGAGTTATATATGGAACAATCCGTTATCACGTTTGCCACTACTTTTGCCACCCACATCATTTAATTAGATTTATATATTAGATCACGTAATTGTTTCCAGCTTTGTCATAATACCATGTCTTCAAGTCTTCTAAGGTAATATGATCAATCACTCCGCTAATCGCATCGTAAAGTTTTTCCCACAAGATATATGTGACGCATTCATTGGCACGGTCACAGTAATCACTGCCGCCGACCACACAGTCAACGGGTGCCATGCTTCCTTCTGTCAAACGCAGAATATCACCCACAGTATAATCATCTGGCTTCTTTGTCAGGTAATATCCGCCTTTTGCCCCACGGATACTGCGGACAAAGCCAGCTTTATGCAATATGGAAATAATCTGCTCTAAGTACTTTACGGAAATTCCCTGTCTCTCAGAAATATCCTTGATTCTGACTGGATTCTCTCCCTCACTCAGTGCAATATCCAACATAAGTCTCAGTGCATAACGTCCTTTGGTTGAAATTTTCATAGTGTCCCCTTGCCTTCTCTCAATATTTGAATTCTAACTTTTTATGTATGATATTAGCATAAATTCCGACATATGTCGGTATAGAATATACGAACTCTCCTTGTTCTATTATAGGAAAATTACGCATAGAATTCAATATTTCCTATAGACTTAATGAGATATCTTTTAGTCTTCTCTATGGTTTTATCTTGAACGAAAATGCAAAAAAATCATTCCGACTTATGTCGTGTTGGTTCTCGTAACTGAACGATTCCAGCTGCCGCTCTCCTTCTGTCATCTTCCAGCGCAGCGTAATGCTTCCTGGTTGTATTAACATCCTTATGTCCAAGAACATCCGCTACCAGATAGATATCGCCAGTCTCCTTATAAAGCTGGGTACCATAGGTAGAACGGAGTTTATGAGGGGTGATCTTCTTTAAAGTTGTGACGGTTCTGGCATATTTTTTCACCAGATTCTCCACGGCACGGACGCTGATTCTCCGATTCTGCATGGATAAAAAGAGGGCATCTTCACTGCCCTCCTTAGCTTGGATCAATTCCCTCTCATCCAGATAATCCTTCAGGGCATCCGCTACCTCATCACTGAAGTACAGAACAACATCATTACCACCTTTTCGATGAATCTTCATACCATTAATGGAGAAATCCAGGTCCTGAAGATCTAAGCCGACGCACTCACTGACACGAATTCCCGTTCCTAAGAGTAACGTCATCATGGCAAGGTCCCGCTTCTCTGTCTTCTTATGGTAAGCCTGCTGCCGTTTGGTCAGCTTCTCTCCATTCTCAACATGGTCTAAGAACTTGGCAATCTCATCTACCTCCAGTCGAATAATGTTATGTTCATGTCTCTTTGGGTTCTGCAGCAGACTGGCGGGATTGTTCTGAATCTCCTGTTTGCGGTAGAAATATTTATAGAAAGAACGAATGCTAGACGCTTTTCTAAGACGTCCTGCCTCGTCATTGGTTCGGATATTATCAGAGGAATCATCATAAAGCTTCAGATAATCTAGATATTCCTCCAGCATAGAAAGAGAGACCTTATCAAGCACGGATACAGGCCAGTTCTGAACAGGGCCCTCCGCAAGGTCTGGATATTCTTCTTTTAGAAAATGAAAGAAAACCCGAAGATCATAACCGTAAGCGATACGAGTTCTAGAAGCCGTTGTCGGCTCAATACCGCGGAAAAACTCGCGGCAGAACTTCGGAAGATCTTGTAGAAGTCTTCTGAGTCTCATCTCGTTATTGATATTTACCTTGTCATAATATTTCGCATTCTCCATTGTTCTCCCTCCTGGGAGTTAGTATAGCATAGAACACAACTATTCGCAAAAATTAATGGGAAATGTTTCCATTGTCAATTTCATGAATTTTACGTTATGATACGCTATGATAAGATAAGAACAATAATGGGAGGAAACTATGCGTCAGTTAGTAAAATA